>NZ_LWMV01000036.1 GCF_001639295.1 Methanobrevibacter curvatus
TAAACTTTAATTAATTGTTTCTACTACATTTATAACATAATTTAAAAAGCTGAACATCATGAATTTCAATAAAGCAGGAAAATACCTTAGCTTAGCACTTTTAGTCCTAGCTATTTTTTCAATATCTGTTGGTATTAGCGTAGCTGCTGGAGAAAATTCAAGTTCAACTCAAACTGTCGATTTTAATAACTATATTTCTTATTCTAACTCTTCTAATGCTGTTAATGTTGATTATAAATCAGCACCTAACTTAGAAAACAATTTAACTAATTCTAATTTTAATGCTAGTGAAATTACTAGTGGATTTACTAGTGGAATTTCTTTTAATTTAAATAATCGTACTGATTCTTCTGATGAAGATAGTTTGTATGATATATTTGCTTTATCTAATGAAAATTCTCTAAGTACTAATGTTTCCCATGTTTTAAATTGCAAATTTGGTTCTATTCAAACTAATGTTTCACAAGTTCTTAGTGAACAGTTATTTAATACTTCAAGTTTATTAACTAATACTAATAGTACACTAAATTTTGCTGAAGGAAATATAAACCAATTAAATGAGAATCTATCTAAAGTTTTAGATGATAAATTAATTGGATTAAACAATTCTAATGGACTTTATAAAAATTTTATTTTTACTAATGTGGACTTTGATTCAGCATTTTTAAATCTTTTAGCACATTACAATAAAATAATTAATACAGGTTCAGAATCTTTTATTATTAAAAAAAATAAAAGTGGTAATGAATTGAATATTTCAAGTTCTAATAATAAATTGGATACTTTTAGTTTTAATAGAAATTGGGATGAATTAATTGAATTAGAGTTTGGTTCCCATAAACTTATGGCAAGCAAATTACTTGTTTCTAATTATCTTAAAGCATACAATATTTTGAATAAGAATGCTAAAAAAATTTCAAACTTTGGATACTTTAACAAAAATCTACTTGACAATTTTTCTACTGTAGATTTATACAAAAATAAATATACTTTTATTAACAATGTTAATAAAAATCAAATAATCAAAAATAATAATTCTTATTTTTACATATTTAATAATTCTAAAAATAATTCCAAAATTTATACAAATAAATTATCAACCCCAGAAAACTACTCATCAGACAATAGTGATAGTGATGAACCTTCTGATTCGATAAATTTATGTAATAGATTCATTTTTTATTTTAATTCCTTTGAAACTTCAAATGAATTCTACAAAATTTTGGGCAATACAAAGTTTTACGGAAATTTAACTAATTTAACTCCTTTAAAAACTTCTATTTTTGACATATTAGAATCTTATTCTACTAATACAGACTATTTTTCTAATGACATTGTTTCATTTGAAATAGTTGATATAAGAAATGATTCTATTAATTTTGGAATTATAACAGATTATTCTAATCTATTAAATTCTAATCTTTTAAAATTTCTAAATAATCATGTAATTAATCAAGATTACTTTAATGGTTTTAATGATCTTGGAATTATCGTCTATTATAACATTTTTACTATAAACTATAATTTTAATACTCAGACTAAAACTCTTTTAAACTTAGTCTATGGTATTGTGGATATGGAGGTATCTTACAATGATAAATAAACATTTTAAAGTCATTGTAACAGCTTTAGTTTTACTTCTTGTTGTTTCTACAGTTTCTACAATTTCTGCTGTTTCTGCTGCAGAATTTACTGAAACTACTTCAGGAAACTTAAATCAAGCTGTTACAAATGCACAAAATAGTGGTGACGTATCAGATACGATCACGTTAAATCCTGGTACATATACAGGAAATAATAATAAAAATATTGATGTTAATGGTAATAATAAAAATTTAACAGTCCAAGGTAACGGCGATTCAAGCTCAGTTATCCTTGATGCAGAAAGTAATGGAATATTCTTTAACATTACTGGTAACAACCTAAATGTAACCTTTAAAAACCTTACATTTAAAAATGGAAAAAATACAAATAACGGTGGAGCAATAACTAACAACATTGCAAGCAACCAACTAAGCTTTGTTAATTGTATTTTTATAAATAACATTGCTACAAATGGCGGAGCTATTTACAGTAATGGAACTTTATCAGTTACTAACAGTAATTTTATTAATAATTCTGCTAGTGGTTTAGGAGATTCTATCTTTATTGCTGACTCTTCTCCTGTAAGCATTATTAATAATGTTTTTACTACTAATGTTAGTAGTGGGGTTGTTGAGGTAGTTAGTTATGATCCTGACAATGTTGGTTTAGAGAATAATGCTTATTATTTTGTTGGTAATAAAAAAATTAATGTAAACCTTACAAATATTACAGTTCTAAATAACAGGGTTACAGTGTTTGCTGATGTTTTTAATGTTGATGGTTTAATCAACAATGGTGATGTTGCATTTTATGTTGATGGTAAGTTTTCTGGAAGAGTTCTTGTAGTTAATGGTAAAGCATCATATTCATTTAATTCACCAAATGGTGTTTTTGAGGTATATGGTGATTATGTTCATACTAACTTAACTGCAGATACTCCAAGTACTCATGGTATCAATAGTTTAAACTTCTCTGTTAATTATACATCATTGGGTCTTTTATCTGTTCCTTTACCAACTACTGGAACAATGTATTGGGTTGACCCAGTTAATGGTAATGATAGTTGGAGTGGTTTAAATATAACTACAGCAAGGAAAACACTTAATAGTATGTTAGGCACAGCACCATCAGGTTCAATTATTATTATGATGCCTGGTACTTATTCTGCTGCAGGTCAACACTCACTTTCAGTTGGTAAGGATATTACTTTTATTGGAAATGAAACTGATGGGAGGGAGGTTATTATCTCTCCTGCAGGTAATCGTTTTATGACTACTACTACTGCTTCACCTTCTGTTAATCGTAATGTTAATTTGTATAATTTCAGGATACAGACCACAACTATTTCAGGAACAATTTCTATTGGAGCATATGCTAATTTAGTTTTAGATAATCTTAGGGTATCTGGTAAAACTAATGGTAATGGTGTGCTTTATATAAATAATTCCAATGTTAAGCTTACTGTAAACAACTCTGATTTTAATAATCTAGCAGGGACTAATGGTACATTTATTTTTGCTAACCATCGTAGTAATCTAAGTATTATTGTTGACAATTCAAATGTTTCTAATTTACAAAGTACTGGTTATGGTGTAGCTATTTGTATTAATGATAGCAATAATTTAAATCTTATTATAAACAACTCAAATTTTAAGAATTTAAGAGCTCCTAATGCTATTTCCCATGGTGGGCTTCTTTATTGTTCTGGTAATAGTGCTAATGTTATTTTTGATAATTTAAACATGACTAATAGTTCAGTTAACAATGAAGGTTCAGTTGCTTTTCTTACTGGTGGTGGTACTACTGCTGCTACTTATTCTAATATTATTATTCGTAATTCTAATTTTAAGGATGGAAATTCTTCTTATGGTGCTATAGATACTAATCTTGGATGGATAACACAGATTTATTATTCCACTTTTGATAATTTTCGTAGTAATGCTCATGGTGCAGTGTTAGATAATGATGGTCGGGAGATTATTGTTGTTGGCTCTAATTTCACTAATTGTTATACTTGGAATATTTCTGCTGGTCAGACTGGTACACATAATGTTCCAAGTGGTGGTGGTGTTATTTATAACCATGCTGCTTTTGCAAACACTATTACTAATAGTTCTTTTATTAATAATTATGCTAGGTATAATGGTGGGGCTATAGTTGCTCTTGGTGATTTAACTATTGATAATTGTCGTTTTATTGGAAATTCTATTAATGGTTCTAATAGTTCTTACGGTGGTGCAATTTATAATAATGGTAGTTCATTAATTATTATTAATAACTCTTATTTTGATAACAATGATGTTAAAACTACTGCTGCTGCTGCTCTTAGTGGTGGTGGTGCTGTAGCTACAAATAATGGGCAAACTAGAGTTTATAATTCTGTGTTTGTTAATAATGATGCAAATGGTGCTGGAACTACTAGTTATGGTGGTGTTTTCAGTGTTTCTGGTACTGGTTCTATTGTTGCAGATAATTGTACTTTTGAAAATAACTCTGCTAAGTCTTTTGGTGGTGTTGCTGGTACTACTAATGCTGGTTCTAGTATAATCATTACTAATTCAAATTTAGTTAATAATTTTGCAAATGGTTATGGCGGTGCTTTGGGTTCAGCAGGCGGACAAATCAGTATTTATAACTCCCTTTTGACTGGTAATAGGGCTACTACTTCTTATGGTGGTGTTGCTGGTGTTAATAATGCTAATGCAGTTATTTTGATATATAATTCTCAAGGGCATAATAACTATGCTACTACCTTTGGTGGGGTTCTTGGTGCTAATGGTGGATCTATAGTTCTTAATGGTTCTGTATTTACTAATAATTCTGCTGGTTCTTATGGTGGTGTTGCTGGTATTGCTCAAGGTAGTA
>NZ_LWMV01000037.1 GCF_001639295.1 Methanobrevibacter curvatus
AAATTAATTAAATTTTATTTTTTTTTTTTTTTTTTTTTTAAAGACAATTTTGTATTTTAAAACATAATTATTAATATTATTAAATACATATTTACTATATTATATTTTTTCAATTAAACATTATTTTTAATAGTTTTTTAAAGCTTTTTAATAGCTTTTTTAATATATTTAATTTATTTAAATTCTATTTAGTATATTTGAAATCCTATTTTATTTCTACTTTATCTTTGTTTTATATTTATTTTATTTTTATTTTATTTTTATTTATTAGGCATGATAAGATGACAAATGAACTTGAATCTTTAGGATACAAACGACAAAAGTGTGTTAAATGTGAAAGCTATTTTTGGTCATTAAAAGAGCGTTCTACTTGTGGAGATGCTCCTTGCGATGAATATGAGTTTATTGGAAACTCTCCAACAAAAAATAGCTATAATCTCTATGATATTCAGCAAAAATTCAAAGAATTTTTTGAGAAAAATGGTCACACTCCAATTCCTCGCTATCCAGTTCTTGCAAAAAGATGGAGAGATGATGTATTTTTAGTTGGGGCATCTATTTATGATTTTCAGCCATGGGTTACTTCAGGGCTTGTCGAACCTCCTGCAAATCCACTTACAATAGCTCAACCATCGATTAGGCTTAATGATGTTGATAATGTAGGTCGAACTGGTAGACACATGACTTGTTTTACAATGGGTGCGCATCATGCTTTTAATTCACCTGAAAATGAAATTTATTGGAAAGAAAACACAGTTAAACTTTGTCATGGATTTATTTCATCACTTGAAATTGATCCATCTGAGATAACATTTATTGAATCTTGGTGGGAAGGTGGAGGAAATGCTGGACCATGCTATGAGGTTTGTGTTCGTGGAGTAGAGCTTGCCACACTTGTTTTTATGCAATACAAAATTTTGTCCAATGGTGAGAAAGAAGAAATTCCTTTAAAGACTGTAGATACTGGTTATGGTTTAGAAAGATTTACATGGATTTCTCAAGGAACACCAACAGCTTATGATGCTTGTTTTGCTCCAGTCATTGATAAATTAAAAAAGATCACAAATGTTGATGTTGATGAGAAGATTTTAGCAGAAAATGCTCAAATAGCTGGAATGATGGATATTGAAACCTTTGCAGACATTCGATCCCTTAGAGAAAAAGTTGCAGAAAGATTAAACATTTCCCTTGATGAGCTATTAAAATCCACAGAACCAATGGAAGCAATTTACATAATAGCTGATCACACACGATGTTTGGCATTTATGATTGCTGATGGAATTATTCCATCAAATGTTAAGGAAGGTTACCTTGCAAGACTTGTTTTAAGGAGAACAATAAGGTTTATGAAAGAGCTTGAAATGAAGGAATCTCTTTCAGATATAATGAATATTCAACTAAACTTTTTAACTGAATTTTATCCTGAAATCATGGAGTCAGAAGACCATATCATGAATATCATTAACTTGGAGGAGAAAAGATACTTTAAAACAATTGAATCAGGTAAAAAAACAGTTAAAAGAAATATTAAACAACTTAAAAAACAAAAAATTTTAGAAATGCCCCTTAAAACTTTAATAGAACTTTATGATGCCCAAGGAATGCCACCAGAAACTGTTAAAGAAATAGCTGATGAAAATGACTTTAAGGCAAATATTCCAGATAACTTCTTTACTTTGGTAGCAGAATCTCACAGTGGGGAAAAACAAAAGGAAAAAAAAGTTTTAAAAATAGATTATCCTGATACTAAACTTTTATTCTATGATGATTTTTATAAAAAAGATTTTGAAGCCGAAATTATTGATGTAATTAAAATTAAATCTGATGTAGCAATTATTTTAAATCAAACAGCTATTTATCCTGAAGGAGGAGGTCAACCATCTGATTTAGGGACTCTTTTAATCGATATAAATGATAAATACCTTGAGTTATCTATCACTCATGCAGAAAAAGTTGATGGGGTTGTTTTACATAGAATAGCCATTAACGACAAATCAGAAATTGATTCTAAATATGAATATCTTAAAAAGCTTCTTGGGTGGAAACTTAAAGGAAAAATTGACTGGAACAGAAGAATTGCACTTGCAAGGAATCATACTGCTACCCATTTAATAATAGCTGCTTCAAAACAGGTTCTCGGTGACCATGTTTGGCAGGCAGGAGCTCAAAAAGGTTTAACTCATTCAAGGTTAGATTTGGCACATTACAAACGTATAAGTGAAAAGGAGCTTAATGAAATTGAAAAAATAGCTAATTCATTTGTCATGGATAATTTAGCTGTTGATACAAGATTTATGAGTAGAAATGAAGCTGAAAAAGCTTATGGCTTAAGTTTATATCAAGGTGGAGTAGTTCCAGGTTCTGTTATTCGTGTAGTTAGAGTTTGTAATTCAAAAAATCAGTCAATTGAATCTAAATCAGGATTAACAAATCCTGATGATTCTAATTCTTTTACAGTTCAGAATTCTATTGATGTTCAAGCTTGTGCAGGAACACATGTTTTAAATACTGGAGATATTGGTTTAATTAAGATCAATAAAACTGAAAGGGTCCAAGATGGAGTAGAAAGGCTTGATTTTTCAGCAGGAATAGCTGCAGTTGAGTCAATGCAGGCAAATGATAAATTGTTGAAAGATTCTTCAGCTATTTTTAAAGTTGCTAATAACCAACTTCCTAAAACTTGTGATAGATTTTTTTCAGAGTGGAAAGGATTTAAAAATGAAATAGAAAAATTACAAAAAGAAATAGCTGATTTAAAATCATCTAATATTGAAAATGATATAATTGAGCTTAATGGTTTAAAAATTTTAACTCAAGTTCTTGATGGAGATATTAAAGAGATGCAAAAAATAGCTACCGATTTTACTGACAATGAAAAGGTTGATTTAATAGCTATTGGTAATATGGATGGAAAAATAGTTGTTTCAACATCTAAAACAGCTATTGATAATGGTATTAAGGCAAATAATATTGTTAAAAATCTTGCTCCAATTTTAGGTGGTGGAGGCGGAGGAAGAGACAACCTTGCCCAAGGAGCAGGTAAAAATACAGATAAGATTCAAGACGCTTTAAATGAAGTTTTAAATATTGTTAAAAATTAAAATATTTGTTTTTTTATTTTTTTCACGAACTACTGATTATCTTTTTGTTTTTGAAGTCTAAATAGGAATAATTTGCTAATAATGGCTTTTTATTCTAATATATCTAAATAAGGTAGATTTTTGGGAAATTCATTGTTTCTTATAATGACAGTCTTTGTAATGGATAAAATATAGTCCTGAAAATAAAGTTTATAAGTAATGATATTTTTTAAAAAGTTCTATATTCATTTATTTCTCAATCTAAATAATTACAATATATATTTTTTTAATAATAAAATTATTAAAGATTATTTTAGAAATTAAAGATAATAACAACTTATATTTATGAAATAGATTGATATTTAAATAAATTATTGATTAGAATCTTTTCTTTCAGGACTATAATCATAAATTAGAAATTATTAGCTTTCCTTTTTGTTTTATATAGTGTGTTAGAAACTATTCTCTTTTTTTTGGATAAAAAATTCTATTTGTTTTTCATTTTTTGTCTATGTTTTGCTTTTTTATTATAAATTATTATATTTGTTTTTTTATTGTTATATATTTTTCTATTTGATTTATTTAGGAAATTGTTTATATATGAAAATGAAATTTATTCATTAGCTGATAACAACTTTTTTGTTTTTTTATTTTCATTTTTTTAATTTTTAATTGATTATATTTTTTTCAGCTATTTTTTTTTAAAAATATTATATACATGATTTAAATGGATTTAATGAACTTAAACACACGGAAATTCATATACATGGGGCGGGTGAAAGCTGGAATTTTTCTTTTTATCTTAGTGTTCCTGCTTTTTGCCTCTTTCTCTGCAACTTCAGCAAGTAATATTACTGTTAGTGGAGATTCTTTTGACGATATAAATAATGCTATTACTACTGCTAATTCTGGAGATCTTATTCAATTAGGCTCAAACACTTTTAAAAGCAATGGTTCGGGAATTAGAATAACTACGGAAAATTTAACTTTTATTGGTGCTTCCCCTAACAATCCTGCAACAGTATCTGGAGAAAATATCAGCAGAATTTTCTTGATAAATGCAACAACCACCACATTTAAATACATTAACTTTATCAATGGTAATGGTAATGGCACTACGGGAACAGCCATTCTCACTTATTCTAAAATTATTGTTGAAAACTGCACTTTTTCAGATAACATTGGAGAAAGCGGAGCAACCA
>NZ_LWMV01000038.1 GCF_001639295.1 Methanobrevibacter curvatus
ATTATGAAATTATTTATTCTTATTTGTTCTTTCCCACTTCTTTTAATTCATTTAATTAAAATATTTTCTTTTACAAATATACTTTTTTAAATTTCTGTATTATTATTTTTAAAAGCTATTGAATTAACTTTTTTAAATTTCTGAACTATTATTTTTAAAAGTTATCATATTCACTTTTTTAAATTTCGCTACTCTAAATAAAAACTTTTATATCTTATGAGGGATATAAAATTAAAATAAGAAAAAAATTTAATTTAAAGGTGATTATTATAGTAACTTTTCCTATGAATGTTCCAAATAACATAGATAAATATTTTTATAATCGTGAAAAAGAATTGATTCAACTTAAAACATTTATTAGTTCATTAAATGAAAATGTTTCAAATCAAATACTTTTAACTGGATTTAGAGGGATTGGAAAATCATTCTTTTTAGAAAAATTCATCACAACTCTACCAGACAATATTCTTTCAGTTTACATTGACATATCTGTCTTTTATGGCCTCTCTCAAGGAAAATTAAGCGAACTTGAAGTTATGAAAGGACTTCTTGAAGAAATGAACAACACAATTAAAAATCATGACCATGGACTTAAAAAAATACACAAGAATGTAAGCTCATTAATATCTAAATTAAAAAACCAAGACTACGATTTTAGAGATGCTGGATCAATACTCTCTATTCCAATACCAGAAATAAATGACAACTATGAAAAATTAAGTCGATTTGCCTTGGAATTTCCACAAAAAATAGTAGATTCATCAAAAGGTAAAATTAAAGGATTTGTAATAATAATAGATGAATTTCAATTTTTAGGAGAATTAAAATCCCCTGATGCATTTTTTTGGTTAATTAGAAGTTTTACTCAAAAACAAGACAATGTATCCTACATTTTCACTGGATCTACTTCTACTACAAGCGAAATGGTAGAAAAAATAAATGGAATCAATGGTGCATTTGGCAGTAGAATGATACAGATAAACCTTGAGCCATTTAGCAAAAATACTACAAAAAACTATATAAAAGAAAAAATATCAGACATTAAATTCACTGATAAAGGCTTTGAAAGGTTTTACAAATGCACAAGAGGATATCCTGCATATATCAATAGCTTTTGCAATACAACCTCACCCAACAAAATCTACAATGAAGAAGATATTATAAATGAATTTTACAATAAAATAGATCAAATAGCCATTAGATGGATAACAATATGGTCTTCACTTTCAAAACAAGAAAAAAACATAGTAACCACTTTAATTGATAATGAATCACTTAAATGGAATGAATTAGTTGAAAAAGTACCTTATTCTGATTCAACAGTTTCAATGGTTCTTAAAAAATTGAAAAACAAAGGAATAGTTTCCCATTTTAATGCCCTTTACTCAGTTGACGACTACATGCTTGCATCTTGGCTAAAACACAGAAAACATCAAGATTCTTACTATCCATTATAACATATTTTACATTTATGCTTACAAAAATACAGAAATTAATTTAAATAAAGCTCTTCTTTTCATTTAAATTATATATTTTATGGACTGCCTGTTTATAATATTTTTTTCTATTGTATATTTTTTATAATTTTTCTTATTTTGCTCTTGAAAAATTATCAAAGAAACTAGATTACAGTTAAATGAATGTTTAAATTATATAAAATTATACTATGATGGTTACAGTTGGAATGGAAAAGAAACTATTTACAACTCATTTTCAACATGGTTATGTTTTGATGAAGAAAGATTCTCAAAAAATTGGTTCAATACAGATACTCCAAGTGTTTTAGTTGATTATCCAATGAGTAAGTACACTATTAAATCTATTGCTGAACCAAGCAGTGCAACTGACGATGAAATTAAAAATCCAAGTTCAGATAATATTAAAGAAGAAGTACTTTTGTTTCAAACAGGATATTTAACTGTAGAAAAATTCAAAAGAGAAAGAATTGGAGCCATTTATGATTTAAAAATTCCAAATTTTAAAGTGGAATCAGCATTATTTGAAAATCTTATTAATCAATATTCCAGTATTTCTTACATAAATTTTTTAGAATATGGTGATAAGTTATTAAAATATACAATTGGATGAGATGAGGAAAATATTATTAAAACAATTGGAGATTATCTTTCCCATGTTCCTTATGAATTAAAAGGTGATGATGAAAAATACTATCATTCTATTATATTTTTATTATAGTAGTTCGCATTTATTTCTAATTAAAATTTTAGAAATTTTACAATAATATTTTTATATTAAAATTTAAATTTATTTATATAAAGATAAGATTTTTAATATAAAAAATATAATATAAAAACTCAAAAATTACTATTTAAACAAAACTAAAATTTTTTGCTAATCACTATACTTTACACACAAGAGTCCATACTCACAGTGAATTACACTCCAACAAAGGAAGTACAGATTTAATTATAGAAGAAGGAGAATATGTCCTTATCTTAGAATTTAAACAAAGTAAAAACAATACTATTGACCATATGATAAAAAAAGAATTTAAGCAAATTGAGGAAAAAGAGTATGGAAGACAATATAAAAATAAAAAGATAATTAAAGTGGTTGTGGCTTTTAGAGATAAAAAAACCATAAAGAAGTTGGATGTAAGATTATTAAGGAATAATTTTTTTATAATAAAAAATATTATTTTCATGCTTGAAATGGAAGAAAATTGTGAAATAATCAATAAAAAAAAAATTTTAATCCCATTTAATGTTTTCATAGCTATTTTTAATAGTTGAATCATCTACTTTACTGTAAATTTGAGTTGTGGATATATTACTATGACCTAATAGCTGTTGGACTTCATTTATAGGTCTGTTACTGTAATTTAACAAATAAATAGTAAATGAATGTCTTAATGTATGTGGAGTTAATCTCTCACTTAAGCCTAACTTTAACCCTTCTTCATTTAACCTTTCATCTGTTTCTGTTGCGTATTTTTTAACTAACTTTTGAATACTTCGCTCACTCAATCTTCCTCCTGTGTTATTAGTAAACAGATAATCTGTTTTATCAGTTCTATTTTTCCGTGTTCTTTTATAAATCATTGTGTTAACCAACTTCAAGGTTAAATCATCAATGTAGACTGTTCTATCTTTTCCACCTTTTCCATCAAAAACATTAATGGCTATTGCTTTATCTGTGCTTTTAAGATTTAAATTTTGCTTTTTTAAATTACTTAATTCTGATACACGTAAACCTGTTCTATATAATGTTTGAATAATAGCTTTATCTCTTACATTATGTTTAGGAACTGTTTTTAAGACCTCTTGAATTTCATCTGGTTTAAGATATTTGATTTTTTTGTTTCGAGTGTTGTCCTTTGGTAGTTGGATTTCTACTGTAATGTTTAAGTATTTAAGAAATTGTATTATTTGTTGGAGATATTTGTTTATTGTTGAATAGCTATTGTCTTTATCTTTTTTAAGGTAAATTATGTATTTTTTTAATATATTCTCAGCATTTTCAGACATTTTGAGATCCATTTCATTTAAATATTTTATAAATGTCTCATTTGTCTGTTTATAATTACGAATAGTAGTATTAGATAGATTTCTAAGGACATCTAACTCATCACAATAGTTATTAAGCTGATTTTGAAGTTCTTCTATATTTTTATTCACTTAAATCACTTTTTTTATATTTTTACATTTTTTTGAAAGTTTAAAATATTTAATTTATTTGTTAACTTCAAATTTTAACTTTAGATTTTATTTTTTTTAATTTTTTAATATATTGTTGGTATGTCAATAGTTAGTATATCAATAGTTTCAATATCAATTAAATAATTTTTTTAAAAATTTTTGTATATACTTTCAATATCAATAGTTTATATATCAATTAATTCCATTATTTTTTCATTATCTCTTAATTTTATTTGATGATAAAAATTTTTTCATAAAAAATTATAAATTTTTATTACATTTTTATATTATTTAAATTATAAGTAATGCTTTTATTAATTTTAAATCTTTACTGGATAATTTTTTTAAATTAAAGTTTTGATAATGGAAAGTTTAAAAAATAAATTTTTCTTTGGGAATATACTATATTTATTTTATTACTTATAAAGGTTCGCATTCTACCATAGAATGCGAACTTACATATATAAATAAAAATATTTTTGACAAGATTATTGGAAGATATTTTATTTTTTTATAAAAAATTATTTAACTAAAATCAATTTATTTTTCCTTAAAAACTTAAAATCTATAAAATCATGGGATTTATTTCGCATGGTATATATATAATGG
>NZ_LWMV01000039.1 GCF_001639295.1 Methanobrevibacter curvatus
ACTCCTGGTAATAATACTAATATTACTGTGGTTACTGCTGTGAATATTAGCATTGTTAAAAAGTCTAATGTTTCTGGTAATGTTGTTAATGGTGCTTATATATTGTATACTATTAATGTGACTAATTATGGTCCTGATGGTGCTACTGGTTTAATTATTACTGATAGATTAGATAGTAGATTAATATACATTAATAGTACATCTCCAAGGTCTACTTATTATGTTCCTGGTACTGGTCTTTGGAATATTGGTGCTTTAGCTAATGGTGAGAGTATTGTTTTAGATATTCTTGTAAAACTTAATGGTACTGGTAATATTGTGAATGTTGCTAATGTTAGTAGTGTTGATCAGAATAATACTGGTAATAATAGTAGTACTCCTGGTAATAATACTAATATTACTGTGGTTACTGCTGTGAATATTAGCATTGTTAAAAAGTCTAATGTTTCTGGTAGTGTTGTTAATGGTGCTTATATATTGTATACTATTAATGTGACTAATTTTGGTCCTGATGGTGCGACTGGTTTGGTTGTTATTGATAGTTTAGATAATAGATTGGTTTATGTGAATAGTACTACTCCTCGTGGAACTAGTTATGTTGTAAGTACTGGTATTTGGAATATTGGTAGTTTGGCTAATGGTGAGAGTATTGTTTTGGATATTCTTGTTCGTTTGAATGGTACTGGTAATATTGTGAACATTGCTAGTATTTTTGGTGTTAATGAGAATAATACTGGTAGTAATAGTAGTGTTCCTGGTAATGAGACTAATATTTCTGTTGTTGGTGGTGTGAATATTAGTGTTGTTAAATCGTCTAATGTTTCTGGTAGTGTTGTTAATGGTGCTTATATATTGTATACTATTAATGTGACTAATTTTGGTCCTGATGGTGCGACTGGTTTGGTTGTTATTGATAGTTTAGATAATAGATTGGTTTATGTGAATAGTACTACTCCTCGTGGAACTAGCTATGTTGTAAGTACTGGCATTTGGAATATTGGCAGTTTGGCTAATGGTGAGTCTATTATTTTGGATATTCTTGTTCGTTTGAATGGTACTGGTAATATTGTGAATGTAGCTAGTATTTTTGGTGTTAATGAGAATAACACTGGCAGTAATAGTAGTGTTCCTGATAATAAAACCAATATTACTGTTGTCACTCTTGGAGAGATTAACATTGATATTTATGTTCCTCCATCACATATTGGAGATCATACAACTGCAACAATAAAAGTAACTGATCTTAATGGTAAACCATTAGCAAATTTAGTTATTGAAGTTGTTATAGATGGAATAGTTAGAGTTAGAAGCATATTTATTACAGATGCCAATGGCTTAATCAAAGTTCCATTTACAGTAACTAAACCTGTTACTAATGTTGAAGCCACTTTCTCAGGCAATGACTTATATTATCCTAAATATGCCAATGAAAAATTCAAGTCCCTTAGTGATGTAAAAACACATACTAATTTAGAACTTGCTAATCCAACATTTAATGGTAATTATATTACTCTTAAAGCAGCTTTAACTGATGCTAAAGGTAATCCATTGTCTGGAAAACTTATTAAATTCTACTTTAATGGAGATTATATTGGATCTAGATTCACTAGTGTTAATGGCTTAGCTATTTTAACATTTTTCCATGATAATTCACGTCTTGCTGGTTTATATAAAGTTAGTGCAGTTTTTAATGGAGATAGTGCTTATAGTTCATTTAATGTTGCTAAAACTTTCCATTATGCGGAAAATGGTACTAATAATACTGGTTATCATGGTGCTGGAGCTAGTATGAAACATACTGGTGTTCCTTTAATAGGATTTATTTTAATTTTATTATTTGGAATAATCTTAAGTAGAAGAAAAGAAGAAGATGAAGAAGAATAATTCTATTTCTTTTTCTTTTCAATTTTTTAAACATTTTTTTCTAAAATTATTTTTTTTTTATTTTCTTAATTGATATATCAAGCATTTTTTTTTATTGTATTAATATTGATTTTTTTAACTAGTGATATTGGAATAAATTTAAATGTTTTTCATTTTTTCTATTGTAGAATAGCTTTAATCAAATATGATCCTGAACAAAATTTTATAATTGTTGACAAGATTTTAAAGAAATTATAATAAACTATTTTTCTAAAACAATAATTTAATAATGTTTATTTTATAATTAAATTAACATTAATCAAATTATAGCTTTTGATAAAAAAATTTTTCATTAATTATTTATAAAAAAATTTATCTAAATTAAGTAATTCAAGTTAAATCTTCTTTAATTTCATGTAATATTAGTATAAACTATTTATTTTTATAAATATTGATTATAATAAATTATATTGATAAAATAAAATAAATAAAAATAAAATGAATAAAAATAAAAAGAATAAAATAGTATTTAAGATAAGGATTAATTACAAATTTGTCTAAGTATATAATTAAATTAATTAAAACATATAAAAATTTTATTTATTATATTAAATAGGTTTATATGAAAGATAAAATAATTTTCGCTCATTTATATTATTATCAATGCAAAAAACCTATTAGTTGTGTTGAGTTGGCTTAAATATTTTTAATATAATTCTATTAAATATTCACTTAAATTATTCAATATTAAGTTTATGATTGCATATACAGACATCGAAATTGTAGCAATAAGCATGCATAAGCGAACTTTTAAAAATATCTTCCTTAAAAAATTAATTCTAGGACTTTAGTAATTTTTTATCTTTTTTATTATTTTTTTATTGTTTTTCAAAATATTAAATTTTATATCTAAATCATACTAAATCATATCATTCTTTATCAATTTTTCAATTAAAATTTCAGTTTTTTACTACTTTTTTTGAATAATTTTATTTAGTGTTTTGACATTTAAACATACTTATTCGCAAAAATTTTAATATTTATTTATAAATAATAATTTTTCAATTGTTATATTATTATATTTTGTTATTAAAAACCTTGTTTTTATATTATGAACTTAAATTTTTGTATAAAAAATTATTGCAAATTATCTAAAATTTTAAATAAAAATAAATGCGAATAGATAAAAATATTAATATCCTATGAAAATATACTTGTAAACTATATCTTATATTCATCTTTTTTTTAAAATGGAGAAATTAATTATTTTTTTAAATGACATAAAACCATTAAAATTGCCTTTTTTAGATTAAAATCATTGGTTTTTTTGATTTAAAAAATAAAATTGTAAATATATATACTATTATAATCTAGCAAAAGAACAAATTAAATCATTTTTTACAATTTTTTTACATAATTAAAATATATTATTTTTTCTACTGGATATTTTTCTTAGGCACCAATACAACAATATTTTTTTCTATTGTATCTTTTTTCTATTATATCACTTATCAAAAAAGAAAAAATACTAAATTTTCTATTAAAATTGTAATTTATTTTAGAAAAATCATTGCTAAATTTATAATTTTATTTCTAATATTTTTTTATAATAATTTGAATCTTATACTAATTGAAAAATTATAATTAATAAAAATAATCTCAAATATCTTTGTATTATTTTCTCAAATTTTTTATTTCTTTTTAAAAAACCTATTTTTTTAAAAAACCTATTAATATAATATGTATAATTAAATAAAAAAGAATAATTTATATGAAAAATATTTAGATGATAAATAACCCTCAAAATTTAAAAAAAATTCAAGAACTGCTTTTATGTCTAAGATTTTTAAAATCATTATTTTAATGACTAGATTTTTTTTTGAACTTCTTAATTTTGAACTTCTTAAGTTTAAGGTTTGTATTTTCACGAAAGGTTTATATGTGAAAATATCAATATTATAGATAGTCTAAAAAATATAGTGCAAATATAATTAATGAGTTAAAATCTATCTCTTTTTAGCTTCTAGATTTTATCCTAATTTTATGTTTACACTGTTTTTTTACTATATTGTATAATACAAAAATGGAAATACTTAAATAACAAGATATTTTCAGCTTTTTTTATTAACAAATATAATTTCTGTTTAGATTAGACTTTACATAGGAAGAATACATTGCTTTTCTCTTAATGTATAAAATAATAATATTTAAACTTTAATTAATTGTTTCTACTACATTTATAACATAATTTAAAAAGCTGAACATCATGAATTTCAATAAAGC
>NZ_LWMV01000040.1 GCF_001639295.1 Methanobrevibacter curvatus
CAGATCCAGACACATTAGATGATTTAACAACACTAATGTTCACAGTAGGAACAACAGTAATATTAGTAGTATTATCAGGAGTACTACTATTATTTCCAGTGTTGTTTTCAGTAACATTAGTAACATTCGCAATATTCACAATACTACCAGTACCATTCAAACGAACAAGAATATCCAAAACAATACTCTCACCATTAGCCAAAGTACTAATATCCCAAACACCAGTACTTGCAACATAACTAGTTCCACGAGGACTAGTACTATTAATATAAATCAATCTACTATCTAAAACATCAGTAATAACCAAACCAGTCGCATTATCAGGACCAAAATTAGTCACATTAATAGTGTATAAAACAAATATGCCATTTAAGACAGATCCAGACACATTAGAAGATTTAACAACACTAAGATTTACAGTAGTGACAACAGTAATATTAGTTTCATTATCAGGATTACTACTATTATTACCAGTATTATTCTCAGTAACATTAGTAACATTCGCAATATTCACAATACTACCAGTACCATTCAAACGAACAAGAATATCCAAAACAATACTCTCACCATTAGCCAAATTACCAATACTCCAAATACCAGTACCAGGAACATAGAAAGTAAACCTTGGACTTGTACTGTTAATGTATATTAATCTACTATCTAAAACATCAGTAATAACCAAACCAGTCGCATTATCAGGACCAAAATTAGTCACATTAATAGTATACAAGATATAAGCACCATTTAAAACATTACCAGACACATTAGATGATTTAACAACACTAATGTTCACAGTAGGAACAACAGTAATATTAGTAGTATTATCAGGAGTACTATTATTACCAGTATTATTCTCATTAACACCAGTAACATTCGCAACATTCACAATACTACCAGTACCATTCAAACGAACAAGAATATCCAAAACAATAGACTCACCATTAGCCAAACTACCAATATTCCAAACACCAGTACTTGCAACATAATAAGTAAATCTCGGAGATGTACTGTTAATGTATATTAATCTACTATCCAAAACATCAGTAATAACCAAACCAGTCGCATTATCAGGACCAAAATTAGTCACATTAATAGTATACAAAACAAATATACCATTTAAGACAGATCCACTTACATTAGAGGTTTTAACAACACTAATGTTCACAGTAGGAACAACAGTAATATTAGTAGTATTATCAGGAGTACTACTATTATTTCCAGTGTTGTTTTCAGTAACATTAGTAACATTCGCAATATTCACAATACTACCAGTACCATTTAAACGGACAAAAATATCCAAAACAATACTCTCACCATTAGCCAAAGTGTTAATATCCCAAACACCAGTAATAGCATCATAACTAGTTCCACGAGGACTAGTACTATTAATATAAATCAATCTACTATCCAAAACATCAGTAATAACCAAACCAGTCGCATTATCAGGACCAAAATTAGTCACATTAATAGTATACAAGATATAAGCACCATTTAAAACATTACCAGACACATTAGAAGATTTAACAACACTAATGTTCACAGTAGGAACAACAGTAATATTAGTAGTATTATCAGGAGTACTATTATTACCAGTATTATTCTCATTAACACCAGTAACATTCGCAACATTCACAATACTACCAGTACCATTCAAACGAACAAGAATATCCAAAACAATAGACTCACCATTAGCCAAATTACCAATATTCCAAACACCAGTACTTGCAACATAATAAGTAAACCTTGGACTTGTACTGTTAATGTATATTAATCTACTATCTAAAACATCAGTAATAACCAAACCAGTCGCATTATCAGGACCAAAATTAGTCACATTAATAGTATACAAAACAAATATACCATTTAAGACAGACCCAGACACATTAGAAGATTTAACAACACTAATATTCACAGTAGGAACAACAGTAATATTAGTAGTATTATCAGGAGTACTACTATTATTTCCAGTGTTATTTTCAGTAACATTAGTAACATTCGCAATATTCACAATATTACCAGTACCATTTAAACGGACAAGAATATCCAAAACAATACTCTCACCATTAGCTAAAGTGTTAATATCCCAAACACCAGTACTTGCAACATAACTAGTTCCACGAGGAGTGGTACTATTAATATAAATCAATCTACTATCTAAAACATCAGTAATAACCAAACCAGTCGCATTATCAGGACCAAAATTAGTCACATTAATAGTATACAAAACAAATATACCATTTAAGACAGATCCAGACACATTAGATGATTTAACAACACTAAGATTCACAGTAGTGACAACAGTAATATTAGTTTCATTATCAGGATTACTGCTGTTATTACCAGTATTATTCTCAGTAACATTAGTAACATTAGCAATATTCACAATATTACCAGTACCATTTAAACGGACAAGAATATCCAAAACAATAGATTCACCATTAGCCAAATTACCAATGTACCATACACCAGTACTTGCAACATAACTTGTAAATCTTGGACTTGTACTGTTAATGTATATTAATCTACTATCTAAAACATCAGTAATAACCAAACCAGTCGCATTATCAGGACCAAAATTAGTCACATTAATAGTATACAATATATAAGCACCATTTAAAACATTACCACTAACATTAGATGTTTTAACAACACTAATGTTCACAGTAGGAACAACAGTAATATTAGTAGTATTATCAGGAGTACTATTATTACCAGTATTATTCTCATTAACACCAGTAACATTTGCAACATTCACAATACTGCCAGTACCATTCAAACGAACAAGAATATCCAAAACAATACTCTCACCATTAGCCAAATTACCAATGTACCATACACCAGTACTTGCAATATAACTTGTAAGTCTTGGAGTTGTACTGTTAATGTATATTAATCTACTATCCAAAACATCAGTAATAACCAAACCAGTCGCATTATCAGGACCATAGTTAGTTACATTAATAGTGTATAAAACAAGTATGCCATTTAAGACAGATCCAGACACATTAGATGATTTAACAACACTAATGTTCACAGTAGGAACAACAGTAATATTAGTAGTATTATCAGGAGTACTACTATTATTTCCAGTGTTGTTTTCAGTAACATTAGTAACATTTGCAACATTCACAATACTGCCAGTACCATTTAAACGGACAAGAATATCCAAAACAATACTCTCACCATTAGCTAAAGTGTTAATATCCCAAACACCAGTAGTGGCATCATAACTAGTTCCACGAGGAGTGGTACTATTAATATAAATCAATCTACTATCTAAAACATCAGTAATAACCAAACCAGTCGCATTATCAGGACCAAAATTAGTCACATTAATAGTGTACAAAACAAATATGCCATTTAAGACATTACCACTGACATTAGATGTTTTAACAATACTAAGATTTACAGTAGTGACAACAGTAATATTAGTTTCATTATCAGGAGTACTACTATTATTACCAGTATTATTCTCAGTAACATTAGTAACATTCGCAATATTCACAATACTACCAGTACCATTCAAACGAACAAGAATATCCAAAACAATACTCTCACCATTAGCCAAATTACCAATGCTCCAAACACCAGTACTTACAACATAGAAAGTAAACCTTGGAGTTGTACTGTTAATGTATATTAATCTACTATCTAAAACATCAGTAATAACCAAACCAGTCGCATTATCAGGACCATAATTAGTTACATTAATAGTGTACAAGATGTAAGCACCATTTAAGACATTACCAGACACATTAGAAGATTTAACAACACTAATGTTCACAGTAGGAACAACAGTAATATTAGTAGTATTATCAGGAGTACTATTATTACCAGTATTATTCTCATTAACACCAGTAACATTACCAACATTCACAATACTACCAGTACCATTCAAACGAACAAGAATATCCAAAACAATACTCTCACCATTAGCCAAATTACCAATATTCCAAACACCAGTACTTGCAACATAGTAAGTAAACCTTGGGCTTGTACTGTTAATGTATATTAATCTACTATCTAAAACATCAGTAATAACCAAACCAGTCGCATTATCAGGACCATAGTTAGTTACATTAATAGTGTATAAAACAAGTATGCCATTTAAGACAGATCCAGACACATTAGA
>NZ_LWMV01000041.1 GCF_001639295.1 Methanobrevibacter curvatus
CAGTACTTGCAACATAACTAGTTCCACGAGGACTAGTACTATTAATATAAATCAATCTACTATCTAAAACATCAGTAATAACCAAACCAGTCGCATTATCAGGACCAAAATTAGTCACATTAATAGTGTATAAAACAAATATGCCATTTAAGACAGATCCAGACACATTAGAAGATTTAACAACACTAAGATTTACAGTAGTAACAACAGTAACATTAGTTTCATTATCAGGATTACTGCTGTTATTACCAGTGTTATTTTCAGTAACATTAGTAACATTAGCAATATTCACAATATTACCAGTACCATTTAAACGGACAAGAATATCCAAAACAATACTCTCACCATTAGCTAAGTTACCAATATTCCAAACACCAGTACTTACAACATAACTTGTAAACCTTGGAGATGTACTGTTAATATAGATTAATCTACTATCTAAAACATCAGTAATAACTAAGCCAGTAGCATTATCAGGACCATAATTAGTTACATTAATAGTGTACAAGATGTAAGCACCATTTAAAACATTACCAGACACATTAGAAGATTTAACAACACTAATGTTCACAGTAGGAACAACAGTAATATTAGTAGTATTATCAGGAGTACTATTATTACCAGTATTATTCTCATTAACACCAGTAACATTTGCAACATTCACAATACTACCAGTACCATTCAAACGAACAAGAATATCCAAAACAATAGACTCACCATTAGCCAAATTACCAATATTCCAAACACCAGTACTTACAACATAGAAAGTAAACCTTGGAGATGTACTGTTAATATAGATTAATCTACTATCTAAAACATCAGTAATAACCAAACCAGTAGCATTATCAGGACCATAATTAGTTACATTAATAGTGTATAAAACAAGTATACCATTTAAGACAGATCCAGACACATTAGAAGATTTAACAACACTAATGTTCACAGTAGGAACAACAGTAATATTAGTAGTATTATCAGGAGTACTACTATTATTTCCAGTGTTATTTTCAGTAACATTAGTAACATTCGCAATATTCACAATATTACCAGTACCATTCAAACGAACAAGAATATCCAAAACAATACTCTCACCATTAACTAAAGTGTTAATATTCCAAACACCAGTACTTGCAACATAATTAGTTCCACGAGGAGTGGTACTATTAATATAAATCAATCTACTATCTAAAATATCAGTAATAATCAAACCAGTCGCATTATCAGGACCAAAATTAGTCACATTAATAGAATACAAAACAAGTATACCATTTAAGACAGATCCAGACACATTAGAAGATTTAACAACACTAAGATTCACAGTAGTGACAACAGTAATATTAGTTTCATTATCAGGATTACTGCTGTTATTACCAGTGTTATTTTCAGTAACATTAGTAACATTAGCAATATTCACAATATTACCAGTACCATTCAAACGAACAAGAATATCCAAAACAATACTCTCACCATTAGCCAAATTACCAATATTCCAAACACCAGTACTTGCAACATAACTTGTAAATCTTGGAGATGTACTGTTAATGTATATTAATCTACTATCTAAAACATCAGTAATAACCAAACCAGTCGCATTATCAGGACCATAATTAGTTACATTAATAGTGTATAAAACAAGTATGCCATTTAAGACAGATCCAGACACATTAGATGATTTAACAACACTAATGTTCACAGTAGGAACAACAGTAATATTAGTAGTATTATCAGGAGTACTACTATTATTTCCAGTGTTATTTTCAGTAACATTAGTAACATTCGCAATATTCACAATACTGCCAGTACCATTTAAACGGACAAGAATATCTAAGACAATACTCTCACCATTAGCCAAATTACCAATATTCCAAACACCAGTGCTTGCAACATAACTAGTTCCACGAGGAGTGGTACTATTAATGTATATTAATCTACTATCTAAAACATCAGTAATAACCAAACCAGTCGCATTATCAGGACCAAAATTAGTCACATTAATAGAATACAAAACAAATATACCATTTAAGACATTACCACTTACATTAGAAGATTTAACAACACTAATATTCACAGTAGGAACAACAGTGATGTTAGTAGAATTATCAGGAGTACTGCTATTATTACCAGTATTGTTCTCATTAACATTAGTAACATTTGCAATATTCACAATACTACCAGTACCATTAAGTTTCACAACAATGTCTAAAACAATACTCTCACCATTAGCCAAAGTATCAATATTCCAAACACCAGTACTTACAATATAACTAGTTCCACGAGGAGTGGTACTATTAATGTATATTAATCTACTATCTAAAACATCAGTAATAACCAAACCAGTCGCATTATCAGGACCAAAATTAGTCACATTAATAGAATACAAAACAAGTATGCCATTTAAGACAGAACCACTTACGTTAGAACTCTTAACAATGCTAAGATTCACAGTAGGAGTAACAGTAAGATACTCAGAAGAGGTACTTCCAAACCAATCCCCAGTATTGTTCTCATTAAGGGAGAACACATCAGCTTCATTGTATATATCGCCAGTACCATTTAACATAACAACAATATCTAAAGTAATTGTTTCACCATTAGCCAAAGTACCAATATTCCATATATTAATATTTGGATCATAATCTGCTCCAGAACGAGAAGAATTAGAAGAATTATAAATCAATCTATCATCTAGAACATCTTCCATTCCAAAACCAGTAGCAGCATCAGGACCAAAATTAGTCACATTAACAGTATATTTAACAAAAATTCCATTCAAAACAGTACCAGACACATTAGATCTCTTAGTAATACTAAGATTCACAGTAGGAAGAACAGTAACATTCTGGCCTATCTCAGGACTCATAGCATACCAATCACCAGTATTATTCTCATTCAAACTAGTAACATTAGCAATATTCAAAATATTACCAGTACCATTTAGTCTAACAGTAATGTTTAAATTAGCACTAGCACCATTAGCCAAAGTACCAATATTCCAAACTTGAGTAATTGGATTATACTGATTAGCACTACCAGAAGCACTAGAATGATTATAAATCAATCTACTATCAATTAAATCAGTAATAACCAAACCAGTCGCAGTATCAAGACCAAAATTAGTCACATTAATAATATAGGAAACAAATGCACCATTCAAAATAGTACTACCAGTAATATTAGACCTCTTAGTAATACTAAGATTCACAGTAGGAACAACAGTAATATTACCAGAATTAGAAGTATTAGCAGAAGTATCACCAACATTAGACTCATTCAAACTAGTAACATTAATCTCATTAAAAATAGTACCAGTACCATTTAACCTCACAACAATAGTTAAAGTAGCAGTAGCACCACTAGTCAAAGAACCAACTCTCCACAAACCACTAGGTGAATTATAGTTGCCTTCACTGTTAGTAGTAGAAGAGTTGATATAAATCAAACTAGAATTTAAAACATCAACAAGCTCTAAATTAGTAGCAGTATTCGGACCGTGGTTATTTACATTAATAATATAAGAAACAAATGCACCATTTAAAACATTACCACTTACATTAGACCTCTTAGTAATACTAAGATTCACAGTAGAACCAACAACAACAAGAACAGTATTAGACTGATTATCACCAGTATTATTCTCATTAAGAGAAGAAACATTAACAACATTAGTAATATTACCAATACCATTCAACCTAACAGTAATATTCAAACTAACAGTATTGCCATTAGCCAAAGAACCAATATTCCACAACCCACTTGTAGAATTATAAGAACCAAGACTAGCACTAGATCCAATAAAAAGCAATTTAGAATCTAAAACATCACGAATAAACAAACCAGTAGCAGCATCAGGACCAAAATTACTCACACTAACAATATACAAAACATACTCACCATTATTAGCACCAGACACATTAACACTCTTAGTAATGCTGAGATTCACAGCAGGAAGAATTGTAGTATTCTGACCTACCTCAGGAGTAATAGCATACCAATCACCAGTATTATTCTCATTCAAACTAGTAACATTAGCAATATTCACAATATTACCAGTACCATTCA
>NZ_LWMV01000042.1 GCF_001639295.1 Methanobrevibacter curvatus
TAATTTATATTTAAATAATTATTTATTGATTAAATCAATTTTAAAGAGATTAATTTTTTCATGAAAATAATTGTGGGACATCTTCGTTTTAAAAAAAAAAACAAAGAAGTAAATTTATTTTTAGAAAAACTTAATCCATTAATCAAACAGTAATGTAAAAGATGGAAAATACGAAATATTTAAAATGTTAAAATAAAAAAGTTTTTTGCTTAAATGTGGAATTTTTTTGATTTTTAAAAAAGTAGGATTTTTTTAAATCCTGTAACTTTTGTTTTTAATGTAATTTTTATACTTAAAAATGCCATGCAATTTATTATCATCAAATTTCTATATTTTTAAATTTAAGTATATATCCAGTATTATATATAGATAAACAATGATTTAAATTAGAGAAGATATAAATAACAGAGAAACAAACAATAAAATTAAATTAGAAACTAAATCTGTCACACTAGTGGATAATGGAATAACAATATTATCTGGATCATAGCCTCGTCTATAAGATAAAGAAGATAATGAAAATACAAATAACATCATAATTAGAATTAGAGAAATACCTGAAATAAAGCTAATTAAAATTGTTTTTGTCATTCCTAAGCCCATGTGAACATAAAAGGATGAAAATCCTTCAGCCAAAAGCCCAATAAATGGGTAAATTAAAATAGCTAAAACTAGAATAATTGCAAAATTCCTTAAGGTTTCTTTGTTTGGCTTTAAAATAGGTTCTATTAAACCCGAGTGAAGTGAGGAAGATAATCTCGCACTTAAAATACTAACTAAACTACCACTTTCACCAGAGAAAAGTGGAACAAGAGTTAATAAAGTAGGATTTGTTAAAAGAGTTGAAACAGCACTATTAAGTATTCCTCCTGCTGAAACACCTAAAACTGATGAAAAAAGTAAAACAGGGCTTGATTGTTTTAAAATCTTTTTCATAGAGTCGTTAGATTTAAAACCTGTGTAAAAAATATATAAAATTAAAGCTATAAATATTATTCCTATAAAATATTTAATTAAGCTATTGTTAAAAAACGACAAAATTAAAAGGGAGAAAATTATAGACGGAAGTGTAAATACATCTCCTAAAGCAGCTATTAATGGATTTACAATATTATCTGGATCCCAACCATGTTCGAAGCTCTTAAGTGATATAATTAAAGTAATAGGAAGCATTATAAAACTTGAAATTAATCCTGTAAAAATAGAAATTAATAAAAAGTCGATTAAATCCATAGAATGAAAATTAAATAAAATACAAATACTTTTAGCCAAAATAGCTAAAAAAATAGATAGAATAAGAGTTAAAATAATTGAAGAAAATATGTTTTCATTTAAAATCTTTGATTTTTTTAATTCTGGGGATAAAATACCAATGTGGAGATTTGAACCTAATCTTGATCCTAATGCACCAAAAATATTTCCTCTCATTCCAATAGCTCCTGGAATAAGAACTAATAATCCTGGAAATGTTTCTAAAAAGAAAGTCATCTTTCCCAATATGATTCCAGCAATTAAATCCCCTATGGCACATATTAAAAGAGCCACTAAACCTTCTCTGATTACAGAATTGGTATCCTTAAAAAAAGATTTAATGTTTTTAAATAGGTATTCTCCAAAAGAAAAGAAAATTCCAATCTTTTTAGAAATAAATACCATAGAATTTAAGAGCAAAATGGGGATAGCTGAAGCTAATCGTCGAATCATCTTCATTAGTTTCACTAATATCACCTACCACCATGTAAAAAACTCCTAAAAAATTAAATTTTAAATAGAAAAAATAAATATAAAAATTAAGAAAAGTTAAATAAACTAAATAAAATTAAATTAAATAAAACTAAATAAAATTAAATAAAATTAAATTAAATTTAAAAAAATAGATTATTACTATTTATATTTTTTATACTTTAAAAAAGATTGCTTATGTCAAAAGACTAAGTTTAAAAAAGGTTTATGAATGTTAACCTAATATAAATCCAAAAAATTTAAAATAAATTTAAAGTAAATCTAAAATATGATAAAAACATTTAAAAAATAATAAACAAGAATTAATTGCTATCATGAGGGAAATCATCAAGACCTAATTCATCTAAACTAATTTCACCATCAGCTAATTCTTGTAAAATCCCAGAACCTGTAACAGTTCCTTTAGAGATTAAAATATCATCTTCAAATATAATAGTATTTCTGTCTGGACCATAAATCCAAGATTCATCTCTTCTAATTGAAATAACTCTCATTCCAGTACGAGTAGCTAAAAATAATTCACCTAAAGATTTTTGTACAAGCTGAGATTCTTTTTTTACAACCACTCTAACCATAGTTTCTTCAGATTCTTCCATCACCATTTTAAATACTGGATGTGGTTTAAATCCTTTTAAAACTAAATCTGCAATATCTTTAGCAGAATTTGCTATGCTTTCAGCAGCTTCAGCTATTTCTAAAAGCACTGTTAACCTTTCTGCATCTTCAACTGAGCGTGCAGCAAGTAATGATTGTTTTTTGATTTCGTAATTTAAGCTATTAATCTTATTTTCAAGAGTAATAACTTCTTCAGCAGCGTCTTTACTATTGAATAAAACTGCAGAATAAGATAAATCAACCATCAATTCCGACATATCTTTCATTTCAACTAAAATATCTTTAATAGTTGCCAACTAAATCCCCCATAAGCAAAAGCTATAAAATTTAAATTAAATTTATAAAAGCTAGTAGTATTAAGAAAATAAATAATATTAAAAAAGTAAATAAAAATTAAATAAAAAATAATAAAAATAAAATTTTAAAAAATAATAGACAAAGTAATAATAAATAATAATATAATAAATAAAAAGCAAAAATGTCTAAAACAAAAATAATTTAAAAATCATCTCTTAGTATGGTAAATACATTCTCGTCTTATCTTCAATAAATCTTTTTTTTTAGATTTTAAATCATCAATTTCATCTAAAATTTCTTCAATTTTTGGTCTAAGCCATTCAACTGTTTTTTTATCATGAATCCAACTACAATTTTCACAGCTCCAAATATCAGTATTGTTATCTTTTGATTTTATCCATTTTCCACCAGTTGAACCATCTCCACAAGGATAAAATGGGCAGAAACAAAAATCACATTGATGATTTTCTCCATTATGACAGGGATAAAACTCACAAGTTTTGTTTGACAATAGAATATCCTCACCATTTAAAAATTTATTGTAGAATTCTTTAGCCATTGGATGAATTTTAGATTTGACTACATAACCTCTTGGGCTTACCATATAATCCCGATTGTTTGAATCATCAAAGTCATTAGAATCAATAGGGAACTTAAATTTGTAGGTCATTGAATTCCCAACAACCAAAGTTGTAGACATGTTGACATCTCTTTCATTTAAATCTTTTAAAGTAGTTATAGTGATTTTAGAAGGAGTATAAGTACTATCTACAATCCCAATTAAAGTTTCAGCATTAATAGTTTCTAATAAAATTTTTTTAAACAATCTAAAAGGTTTTTTTCTTGATTTACTAATAGGATTATATATAACAAGGACTAAATCAGCTATTGCTGCATGTCTAATCTTTCTTTCAATTTCTGATAATGGTGTTAGAATATCACTTAAACTAATGGCTGCAAAATCATGTAATGGAGCACCTAAAAGAGAAGCAGAGAAAGTAGCAGAGGTAACTCCAGGATAAACTTTAATTTCTAAATCATCATATTTAGATATTATTTGAAATAAAACATTAGCCATTCCAAAAATTCCAGGATCTCCAGAACTAATTAATGCCACATTTTTTCCTTCCAAAGCTTTTGCAACTCCAAGTTCTACTCTTGAAATCTCGTCTCCCATGCCTTTTTTAATTATTTCTTTTCCATCTAATATATCACTAATTGATTCTACATATTTTTTATACCCTACAACAACATCAGCATTTTTAATGGCTTCAAGAGCGGATATTGTAATATTATCGTTTGTAGAACCAATTCCAATAACACTTAACATATTTTCACACAAAAAAAAACTAAACATCAAAAAAAAACTAAACAAAAGAAACTAAACATCAAAAGGAGAATAACCTAATGGTGTAGCATTGTACAATTTAAAAATAGAAACGATTTTTATAGTTTCAGTATCTATTTTTACATTTTTTCCAGATTTTTCAGCCTCAGCAGAGGCTATTATTTTATAATTAGGAATAGTTGATAAAACAATTTGACCTTTTGTAATATTAGCTGGAGCATATCCATAAGAATTGATTTTAACAATAAACTTTTCTCCACTTTCGTATGATGTAGCATTCATATAATCAATGTTTACTCCATCTACATTAGTCAGGTTCGTTATTATTTCAGCAGTATTTACAGGATTAGAAATATTAAATATTTCTGGATCTTTAATAATGATATTATTAATATTTTCTTGTGAAAAAATAGAACTAAGAGATTCTAACTGAAAATCTAGTAGTCCTTTAACATCAGGAGTTTCAGAAGTGATTATAGTGTATGAACTTAACAATCCTGCCTCAAAAAATCCTAAGAATAATATTATTATCAATAAAAACTTCAAAATCTTTGACATTATATCAACCTAAAATAAAATTAAAGATGTATAAAAATATATAAAAAATATATAAAAAGTATATAAAAAGCATATAAAATAATATATAAAAAACAATTAAATTTATTAAATTTAAAAACAAATGTTATATTAAATGTTATATAAATATAAATTAGAATAATATAATATTATATCTTTTTATATAAAAAACTATTGAAGCACTAATCAAGCTATAAAAAAATATATTTTAAAAAAATAGCTAAAAAAATGCTAAAAAATCTTGATAAAATGAATGAACTTTTAATAAAATTAGCAGAAAATGGAATAAACATTGGTCCTGAAAGCTTTAAAAAAATTAAAACCTTAAAAAATCCTTTAGAATTTGTATCCACATTAATTATAAAAATAAAAAGTCAATTTAAATCTAAAGAATTAGTTGTTATAAAAGATGAAATTATAAATAGCTATTTAGAAGAATTTAAAAATAGTGCATCTGAAAACACTGCTGAAACAATAGCAAAAAAAGAAATAAATAAAACTGAAGAAATAAACAAAAATAAAGAAACAGATGAAAATAAAGAAATAAACAAAAATAAAGATGAAAATAAAGAGTTAAACGAAGAAATTAACAAACCTAATAGAAATCAAGATGGTGTAGAAGGAAAATTTAATTTTGAAATATTAATCGACACAAGTAAAAAGTCATATACCAAGGGAGAATTAGTAGATTTCGTAAGTTTATTTAAAAGTAGATTTGAAAAATTGTCTAAAATCTTAAAAAAAAGATCACAATTGAAAGTTGTTAAAAAAATCTCTGAAATACATGCTCAAGACAAACAAAATGATTTTTCAACAATTGGAATGATAAAAGAAATTAAAAAAACAAAAAATGGACATATATTTATGGAATTAGAAGATGAAACAGGAGTATTAAATGTTTTAATCAGCAAAGACGATGCAGAATTAATTAAATTTTCAGAAAAGCTTGTTAAAGACGAAGTTGTCGGTGTATTGGGGAAAATTGGAAAAAATTCAAAAAAAGACCCTAAAAACGGTTCTAAAAAGGAATCAAATAAATCTAATAGTTTAAGTATTGCATCAGAAATTATTCAACCAGGAGTAACAAGAATAGATAAAAAAAAAATGGATTTTTCAGTCTGTTTTTGTTCTGATATTCATATTGGAAGTAATACATTTGTAGAAGAATCTTTTGTAAAATTTATTGATTGGATAAACGGTGATTTTGAAAATGAAGAGTTTAAAGCAATAGGTATGGATATTAAATACTTAATCATTTCTGGAGATATTGTAGATGGTATAGGTATTTATCCTAATCAAGATAAGGAACTAAAGATAAAAGATATTACAAAACAATATGATAAAGCTGCTGAATTATTATCTAAAATAAGAACAGGTGTTAAAATAATTATAGGTCCTGGAAACCACGATGCTTCAAGAGTTGCAGAACCTCAACCAGCTGTTCCAAAAGAATATGCTAAATCATTATATGAATTAAAAAATGTGGAATTTGTAAGCAATCCTGCTTTAATTTCCTTAGAAGGAATAAAAGTTTTAATGTATCACGGAAGAGGAATAGATGATATGGCTTTGGGAGTAAAAGGAATGTCTATGGAAGAAAACGATAAAATCATGAAAGAACTTATGAATAAAAGACATTTAGCTCCATTATATGGAGAAAGAACACCCTTAGCTGCTGAATTAGAAGACCATTTAGTTATCGATGACTTACCTGATATTTTCCATACTGGTCATGTCCATATAAATAGCTATAAAAATTATAATGGAATTCATATGATTAACTCAGGAACTTTTCAAACCCAAACAGAATTTCAAAAGACACATAACATCAACCCTACTGTTGCTGTAGTTCCAATTCTCCATAGAGGAAAATTCATAGAAATAAACTTCTTAAGCTCACAAAAAAAAAATAGAAAATAGCTAAAGTATAGCTAAATAAAATATAATAAAATATAATAAAATTAAAAAAAAGTAAAAAAAGAATATATAAAAATGTATAAAAAAATTATAATAACATTAAAATCCATTTAAGATGTTTGAAATAAATTGAATCTTAGATGTTTCTTCAACAAATTCGGCTAAATCTCCTGCTTCTTCAATTGTTTTTCCAAGAGCAATTACACCATGTTTTTTTAAAATAAGCACATCTTCATTGCCAATAGCCGATGCAACATGAATAGCTAATTCTTCGCTACCTGGTTTTTTATAAGGGATTTCCTTTAAAAATTCATTTTCTATTTTTCCAAAGCCTTCCATTCTTTTTAATTTTTTATCAGAAAAAGAAAAACCAGTTACATAAGGTGAATGAGTGTGAACAATACCATTTATATCATTTCTCTTTTTATAAATATTTAAATGCATAAAAAGCTCAGAAGACGGTTTTTTATTACTAATTCCATCACCAATGAAATTACCTTCAATATCTACCAGTACAATATCTTCATATTTAAGTCTATTTAATGAAATTAAAGTTGGAGTAATAGCTATAATATCTTTTCCATTATATTTTATCCGTCCACTAATATTTCCAGCTTTACCTGAAACTAATTTTCTATCAAAAACATATTGAGATACTTCAAGAACAGAATTAATTAGATTATCCATTTAATCACCAAAAAATAGAAAAAAATAATAGAAAAAAATTGAAAAGAAAATATAAATAAAATATAAATAAAAAAAGAAATGAAAAAAATTAATTACAAAATACTAAAAAAATAAGAAAAATAAGAAAAATTATAAAATAAAATTAAACTCCTTCTAATTTTGCTAAAATCTCGTAAATAAGAGTTCTAGCATGAACAGGGATGTTAGGGTCGTTACTAATTTCATCTAACTTTTGGACAACAGCGCTTGCCCGTACAATTTCATCTTCCTCTTCATTAAATAATATTTTATTTGATTCGTCTGCAGCTCTCCTAATATTACGTGGAATTGTATTATTCCCATTAATATGCTGTAATATCTGAGAAACTTCTTCAAAAGTGTGATTAGTCATATTAAAAACCTCCAAAATAAAAAAATTATTAAAAAAAAATATTTAAAACTATTACAACCATAACAATTATAAAAATAAAAAGATATTTAACAAAAATAGCAATTTATGAAAATCCTAGTATAATTGTAACTTTTTTAAATTATGAACATAAAAAGTATAAATAATGTATAAAATAAAGTTTATATCAATCTTTTATAAAATAAATTTAAAAAAATATTAGAATAAATTTAAATATTAGAATAAATTTAGAAAAATAATAAACTAACATTAAATAATATATAATTAATAGTATTTATATTTTTCCATTTTATTAAATTTTTATCAACTAAAAATTTTTTTAATTAATTTTCATAAAATCAGATAAATAATTTTTTTGTTTTTTGAATATGTCCCATGATTAATTTCATAAAAAAATTAATCTCTTTAAAATTAATTTAATCAATAAATAATTATTTAAATATAAATTAATAATTTATTAAGTATTATTTTACTAAATAAAAATGTAATTAATAGTTATAATAAATTTAATCAATTTAAAACCAATTTTAAATCATCTAAAATTTAAAATTTTGAATTATGGGACATCCTCTTATATTCCAACACCAAATTTTTGGAACAATAATTTGTCGATTGTATACAACTAAACTGCAAAAATTAGTTAAAAAAATTAAGTTTTTGACTATATTGATTGATTCTGATAAATATTCTATGTTTAAAGCTTTTCAAAAAAACCAAAACCCTACACACTTTTTGACATTATCAAAAAATGTAAAACTTATTGGAAATGAGATTTTAACTCTCAAAAATTAGTTTCCATTTATAAAATAAAGAAAAAAATATTAAAAAAATTAACACAACATATGATGTAATAAATGGATTAAATCCCATATGTGTAATTTTAGACAAAAAACCATAAGAAGCATAAAAACTTGCCCCAAATAAAACACTAAGTAAAATCATGTTAAAAAAGTCATAACGGCTTACTAAATATTCTCCCTCGTTATCCTCTAAAAACTCACAGGAAAAATTTAAAAATAATATAAAAGAAAAAACCATAATTACTAAATCAAAAAAAAATATTGCAAAAAAACAATTTAACAATAAAAAAATAAGAAAGAGAACCAGTAATCTTTGAAAAATAGTTCCTTTTTTAAAATACAACATTTTTCCAGTTATTGGAACTGTAAAAAACAGAAAAATAGCTAAAAGAGACCACATAAGAATGTTGAAATTATCTGAATTACTAGTATTAATCTCCATAAATTCATTATTTAAAATACTAAAAGCCAAAAAAAGAGAAACCGAAATTACTAAGATAAATATTTTCACAATATCTCTATCAAAAAAACCCAAAATATTTTTAACATTCATAAAAAAATCACATCAATTAACATCTATTAAAAACTAAATAAAATAAAATCAAGTATCTATATACCTTTTATCAATTCCACTAATAATTAAATAGACTGTTGAAAATATAGCGATTGATTGAGTAGCTAAATAAATCAATAAATAATAATTATCAAACATACCATCAGTCACATAAAAAAATGAAGAAATAAATAATATTATAACTATAAAACTTACTAAAATATTTTTTTTTGAAGTACTTACAATTATATTTTTATTTTCACTACTCACATCAGAAAAATAATTCAAAAAAAATCCTATGTAAAACATGATTAACACTTTTCCAAACCAATTCGAGTCAGACATTAGAATGCAAGCCATAAAGCTAGATATTAAAAAAATTACAATAGAAATCCTTTGTAAAAAGCTTCCATATCCTTTTAACAAAATTTTTATTCCAGGATATAAAATAAAAACACTTAACAATAACAATGTAACAAAAAAACTGATTAAATATATTATTACCCATGAAAATTCATATATATCCCCATATACCATTAAATATATTAAACTATCCCCATATAAAATTGAATATACTATAAATAAAAAAATCAACAGTGGAATAAAAAATTTTTTCATTTTATTGCTTAAAATATTCATGTTTTCCCCTTTATTATATTATTGCTCGATTAATAGATTAAGTTTTTCTAAAAACAAGTTTACTTTTTCGTTAATTTTTTTAAAAGAAATTTCATCAAAATAAATCCTATCCAATAATTCCAAGATTAATTGTAAACCTTTTTGATATGAATCTATTGCATCTTTTTTATTGTTTAACATTTCTAAAGCTTCTCCTTTAGAATAATAATATCGAAAGTCCTCATTAATACTTATTGCTTTATCATAATATTTGTTCGCATTAATATATTCACTATTATTTTTTAATAAATTTGCATAATAAAAATAAAATTCAGGGTTATCTGCATCAATTTTAATCATAGTATCAAGAGACTTTTTTGCCTCATCAATATTATTCAAGTTTAAGTTTGATATATATAATCCATAAAATGCTGAAATATTAAATTTGTCTAAAAGAACTAATTGTTTATAGTATTTAATTGCATCATTATACTTTTCAAGTAAAAAAAATCCATGTGCCTTTAATTGTATAGCTATTTTTTGATTATAATGATTTTGTGATAAAAAATATTCTGATAATTCAAAAACTTTTTCTATTTTATTTGATCTTTCATAAATTTCAACTTTTAACCAAAGTAAATCCATGTTTTCACTAAAAAGTTTATTGCCTTCCTCTAAAAAATTTAAAGCTTCATCATATTTTTTATCTGAAATTAAGCAAATAACACCATTTACCCATAAATCCAAATCATTAGGATTAATTTTTATGGCTTTATCATACAATTTAAATGCACTTTCAAACTTATTTAGGAGAACAAGAGATTTTGCATTGTATACAACTGCTTGAAGAAATTTTGAATTTAAATTTAAACAATTGTTAAAAAATTATCCACAGCTATTAAATAATTTTTATTTTCATATATAAACAAGTTGCTATAAAAGCCAAATAGAAAAATATATCCAAATAAAAAAACAAATTTTATAACTTACAGTCAGAAACTTAATTTTTTGAGCTAATTTTTGCAGTTTAGTTGTATACAATCGACAAATTGTTGTTCCAAAAATTTGGTGTTGGAATATAAGAGGATGTCCCATAATTTTAAATTTTAGATAATTTAAAATTGGTTTTAAATTGATTAAATTTAGTATAACTATTAATTAGAATTTTATTTAGTAAAATAATACTTAATAAACTGTTAATTTATATTTAAATAATTATTTATTGATTAAATTAATTTTAAAGATATTAATTTTTTTATGAAATTAATTATGGGACACCTTCTCTCTTTAAAAAAATAACATAAATATAACAAGAACACGATAAAAAAATTAATCACTTAGAAATGGCAACAGCTATTGTAACTCCATTAAAAGATGCTTTTCTATAAATTAATTTTGAATTCTCACCTGCAGAAATTAAAGAAACTGGTTCGCATATTCCATAAACATTAAAATTTTCTTTAACAAATTCTGATTTAGATAAATCTTTAAAATCAAAATTTTGAATTTTTTCAATAGAAATAATATTTAATGGAACATTTAAGATTTCTGAAGACTCTATTATTCCTTTTTCATCTTTTTTAATGTCTGCAGTAGCCAATAAATCTATTCTACTTAAATCTATGTTTAAATCATTAGAAACAGCTTGAATGGCTGAAATAACCTTAGAATTTTCTATGTTTTTTTTTGAACCAATTCCAAACACTATTTTTTTTAGATTAAAATTGATATATTCATCATGGTCGTGATCCTTTAAAATGGCTATTATTTTTTTATCTCCTTTAAAGTTTATAGCTTCTTTAAATTCACATTCTGAGATTTTTTTATCAAATTTGTCAGAGGGGTGTGTTTCAAGTGTAAAATTATTTTTATATTTTTCATTAGATGGTTTATTTTCATTTAATTTATTAAAATATTTATGAATATAAGAAATATCAAAGTTAGAAATTATTTTAATTTCTTTATCTTCTAAAATGGCTTTATTAAATCTTAAAATATTTTTTGGATTTAGAATTTCAAAATAAAAAATATTAGCAAATACATCTATTCCTAAATGATTTGTAATATCTGTTGCAGTTGAAATAACAGCTGTTCCATTAATTAAATCAGCTATTTGAATTGTAAACTCATTAGCCCTTCCAATATGACCAGACAATAAACTTGTAACAAACTTGCCTTTTTCATCAATAGCTATTACACCTGGGTCTATTGTTTTATTTTCAATATATTGTGCAATGCTTCTGATTAAAATTCCTGTAGCCATGACTCCAACAATAATATCATAAGATGAAAAAACCTTAGCCATAATATTTTTAATATCTTTAAAATATAAATCAACTTTAAGAATCTTAAAATCAGAACTTAATAATGTTTTTAAGTTTTTAGACAGTTCATGTCCCCTTTCACTTACAGACAAAATAGCTATTTTCACATTATCACCAAATAAAAGCATAAAAAAATAAAATAAAAGCATAAAAAAATATAAAAAATTATATAAAAAATTATATAAAAAATATAAAAACCTAAAATCTATCCCATTACAGGAAAATTAATTAAAAATAAAACAATATTAAAAACAGCCCTAATGTTAAAAATAAAAATATTGCAAAAGCTAAAAAGCAAGACAATTTATTAAGTTTAATGGCTTTGTAAAAATCTTTTTTTCCAATTTCGTGGGATTTATCTCCCACTGTGTATACTCCTTCTTTTTCTAATTGAACATTCAATGCACCAGCAGTTGCAGCCATTGTAAAACCTGAGTTGGGACTAGGAGTGTTTCTACTATCTCTAATTAAAATTTTATAAGCGTTTTTCCAATCAAATCCTAAAAAATAAGCTGAAATTATAGTAAAAAATCCTGCTATTCTTGAAGGAATATAATTTAAAACATCGTCTAACTTTGCAGGAAAATAGCCAATAAATGAGTATTTATCATTTTTATATCCAACCATTCCATCTAATGTATTAATAACCCTATAAAAAATACAAAGTAATATTAAAAAAGAAATATAATTAAAAATATCAAAATAAATAATATGATAGTCAAAGATTATATTAGAAAAAAATACATTAGAAAAAATTATATTATTCAAATTCAAGAGTTTTAAAATTATAAAAATACCGTTAAACAAAAATAAATAGAAAAAAACTGAAATAACAGAATCTGTGATATTTTCACTTGTTGTTTCTATTAAAGCAGATAAAATCTTTTTTTCATTTAGTTCTTTAGTATCTCTACTTACCAACATTGATAAAGACTTTCGAGCCAGTTTAATATTATGGTTTAAATCCAAAAAGACATTTTCAGAAGATTTAAATAAAAATTTTATAGAAAAACTTGAAGACAAAATAATAACAGACAAAATAATAAATAAAATAAAATTAATTGAAAATCCAATAAATAGAATAATATAAAATATACATAAAACAGCAAAAACAACACAAATTGTTAAAATAAATCCAGAGAGCTTATTCCTAAATTTAATTAAAGATTTTTGAAAAATAGAAATTAATTTACCTATTAACACTACTGGATGTAGTTTAGAAGGAAGTTCTCCAAAAATCAAGTCAATAACTATTGCCAAGATCAAAATTAGCAATGGTAAAAACACTTGTAAAAATATTGAATTGTTGAATATCATTTACTTTCTCATTTATTTTTCGCTCTTTATAAGTGTCAAAATCATTTTAAATCTTTCTATAGCCAAAAGCCCATGGGGAATATTTGCAGGCATGATAATAAGTTCTCCTTCTTTTAAGTAATGTTTAAGATTGTCAATTGTTATTTCTGCTTTTCCATCAATTATTTGAACAATAGCATCAAAAGGAGCACTATGAGTAGAAAGACTTTCACCTTTTTCAAAAGCGAAAATGGTTATGTTTCCAGCATTTTTTTTAACCAATTCACGACTAACAATAGACCCTTCTTGATATTCAACAAAATCCCCAATATTTATTATTTTAGACTTCAAATTTTCCATGAAAAACACCTGAATTAATATAAGATTTACACTTGAAACTTACCTCTAAATTGTGAGTTATTTAATAGTTATTTAATTATTTTTTTATAATTTTTTATGATATAAAACTATTATATAATGATAGATTTATTTATATTGATTAAAATATTTTTTTATAAAATTTAAAAAATTTAATAATAAATAAAAAAAATCAGATTTAGAATAATTGTTGCACAGCCTTTAAAGAAATATAAAATTAAAAAATTATAAATATAAAAAAATAAATAATTATAAATGCTAATTTTTTTATGAAAATTTAAAAAAATGATAAATTCATAGAAAAGATTATATACTAAAAAGTCTATATAATTAATAGATTAGAAAACTTTTTTTAGAAATAATTTAACTGCTTATTAATTTAACTACTTATTATATAATAAAACTTTATAGATCTTTTTTTAAAAAGCTTATTTTATTGATTGTTAAATGATAAAAGCTAAATTAAAAAAAAAGCTAATCATAATCTTATTTTACTAATATCTATCCTTTTTTATTGATGTTATTAATTTAAAGCTTAACTTTATTTATTTAAATTCAAAAGCAAAGTATAAGAAATTTAATAATAAAAATAATGCATATAAATTAAAAAGAAAATTTATTTATTAAAACTTTTATAATTCTTAAAATTTTTATCTGTTTCTTATGCTTATTTTAAAATAATTTTGAATTTAATTTATTACAATTTCACAAAAATGAGGTGTTTTTATATGAAAGATAAAACATTAGAAGGAACAACAACAGTTGGAATAACATGTGCTGATGGTGTTGTTTTTGCAAGTGAGAGAAGGGCAAGCATGGGAAATTTAGTTGCTCATAAAGTCGCTGAAAAAATATTCAAAATTGATGATCATTTAGCAGCCACTATAGCTGGTTCTGTTGCTGATGCACAGAGTTTAATGAAAGTAATCTCTGCAGAAGTTTCACTTTATCAAATGAGGCAGGGAGAAACCATTAGTGTTGAAGCAGCATCTTCTGTATCTGCAAATATATTACATTCCTCTCCATTATATGTTCAAACCCTTCTTGGTGGTGTTGATGAAAATGGAGCAGCTATTTACTCTTTAGACCCTGCTGGCGGTATGATTAAGGACACATTTATCTCAACTGGTTCTGGATCTACTTTTGCATATGGTGTTTTAGAAGACAGATTCAAAGAAAACTTATCTGTTGATGAAGGTATTGATTTAGCTGTTAGAGCTATTAAATCCGCTACAGAAAGAGACACTTTCTCTGGAAATGGTATTTTAGTTGCAACTGTCACAAAAAATGGCTTTAAAATGCTTTCTAAAGAAGAAGTCGAAAAAAAATTAAAAGAAATTAGTTAAACCATTAAAATAAGATATTGAATTGAATTATTAATTTGATTGAATTATTAATTTGAGATATTAAATTTGAATTAAATTGTTTAATTAACTAATTTTTTTATTCATTCTTTTTAATAGTTTTTTATTTTAATTATTTTTTTTATTTTATTAATTTTATTTTTATTTATTTTTTAAAGTGATTAGACAATTAATACATCTAATCATTTATTATTTATCCTAACCTAATTATTTTAAATCTTTTTTATCCTAAAAATTTATGTAAAAAATGTATTTGTATTATTTTTTATAAATTAATTTTTAAAAATTTTACTATTCTTCCATTGATTTATTTTAAAGAATCACAAGTGAATTTTAAAAATATTCTTAATATTAACACTATTAATTAAAAGAAAATTAATTAAAAGAAAAATCTATTTCTAAAAAATACTTAAATTTAAGGGTATTTTTAGAGTTTATTTAAAATTTAAGCTATAATAAATAAATAAATCATGCTATAACCAGTACAATGAATCAATCATTATAAAATATTATCAAGATTTCATGATGCTTTATTATGACATTATTCATAAAAAAAAAAAAAAAAAATTTATTTATTTACTTACTTATTTACTTATTATTTGAATATGTAGTTAAACAGTGCAAACTGCTAAAAAAGTGATTAAATGTCAAACATATTAGAAGATATTAAAAAAACTATAATCCGTCGACTACCTGAAGAGGTACAAGTTGCTCAAGTAGAATTCGAAGGTCCAGAAGTGGTAATTTACACTAAAAATCCCGAAATTATTACAGAAAAAGGAGATTTAGTTAGAAACATTGCTAAAGACATGCGAAAAAGGATTATTATTAGAAGTGACAAGTCTGTACTCCTTGATCCTGAAAAAACTATAGAAAAAGTCCGTGAAATTGTTCCAGAAGCTGCTGAAATAACAGATATTAGTTTTGATGAAGTTACTTGTGAAGTTATTATTGTATCAAAAAAACCTGGTCTTGTTATTGGAAAATTCGGGGTGACTTCAAGAGCTATTACAAAAAACACTGGATGGGCCCCTAAAATATTAAGAACTCCTCCTATTTCATCTGAAATTATTGAAAGGATTAGAAATGTAAATAGGAACAATAGTAAAGAAAGAAAAAAAATATTACAAACTCTTGGAGCAAGAATTCATCAAGGAACAAAACACGATAGTGATTGGGCAAGATTAACTTCTATGGGCGGATTTAAAGAGGTTGGAAGGTCTTGTATGTTACTTCAAACTCCTAACAGCCGAGTTATGTTAGATTGTGGAGTAAATGTTGCTGGTAGCGATGATAAAAGCTCTTTTCCATATTTAAATGTTCCAGAATTTAATTTAGAAGATTTAGATGGAATAATTATTTCCCATGCACATTTAGATCATTGTGGCTTTGTTCCCTTTTTATACCACTATGGATATGAAGGACCTATCTACTGTACTACTCCTACAAGAGATTTAATGACTTTATTACAGTTAGATCATATTGATATTGCCCACAGAGAAGGTAATCCTCTTCCATTCACCTCAAAACATGTACAAAAAAGTTTAAAACATACAATTACTTTAGATTATGAAGAAGTAACAGATATATCACCAGACATTAAATTAACATTTCATGATGCAGGTCATATAATTGGTTCTGCTATGAGCCATATGCACATAGGCGATGGAGACCACAACATAGTCTACACAGGAGACTTTAAATTTGAAAAAAGTAGGTTATTAGGAGCAGCTACACATAAATTTCCTCGTGTTGAAACCTTAGTCATGGAAAGTACATATGGTGGAAAAGATGATGTTCAACCATCTAGAAATTCTGCTGAGAAAGAACTAATGAAAACTATTTATAGAACTTTAAAAAGAGGAGGAAAAGTGTTAATTCCTGTTTTTGCTGTTGGAAGAGCACAAGAGTTAATGATAGTTTTAGAAGAATATATGACTCATGGAATGATTGAAGAGGTTCCAATATACATTGATGGGATGATTTGGGAAGCAACAGCTATTCACACAGCAAGACCAGAGTATTTAAGTAAAGATTTAAGAGACCAAATATTCCATGCTGGAAGAAATCCATTTATGTCTGAGCCATTTATTAAAGTCCGAAAACCAGATCAAAGAGATGATATCATAGATGGAAAACCTGCCATTATTCTTTCCACATCTGGTATGTTGACTGGAGGTAATTCAGTTGAGTACTTTAAAAAATTATGTGATGATGAAAAAAATACTCTAATTTTCGTTGGTTATCAATCCGAAGGGTCATTAGGTAGGAGAATCCAAAAAGGATGGAAAAAAATACCTCTTAAAGAAGATGGAAAAACCAATGTTTACTATGTTAAAATGGAAGTTAAAACCCTTTCAGGATTTAGTGGACATTCAAACAGAAGACAATTAATGGAATATGTTAAACGTCTAACTGTTAAGCCAGAAAAAATAATTACTTGTCATGGAGACCAATATAAAACAGTAGATCTTGCAACAAGTATCCATAGAAGCTATAAAATTGAAACAAGAACCCCCCTTAACTTAGAAGCTACAAGAATTTTATAAAATAAATTTATAAAATTAAATAGCATAAAAAAAATAAGTAAAAAAGCATTATAATAATAGTTTTCTACAAAAACTTATAAATAAATCTTAAAATAAATTATTTATATAATATATTATTAAAATAGCTATTTTAAAATTATCTAAATATAATATTTTTAAAATATTTATTTTAAATTAATTATTTTTTAATTTTTTATTAATTAAATTTTTTATTTAATTAGTTATATATTAAAGAATAAAAAATATTAAAGTAATAAAAGATATTAAAGAATAAAAGATATTAAAGAAAATAAGACCTTAATATATAAAAGGTGGACAAATGGTATTATACTCAGATTCTGGTGTAGATATTTCTCTTGAAGAGAAAACTGTATCTAATTTAGCATCCATATTAAAATCAACATTAAAAAATCAGGAAATTATCACTGAAAGTGGTCATTTTGCAGCATTAGTAAAATTAGGCAATAAGGGAATAGCTATGAGTACAGATGGTGTTGGAAGTAAAATATTAATAGCTGAAATGATGAAAAAATATGATACAGTTGGAATAGACTGTATTGCTATGGTTGTTAATGATATACTCTGTGTTGGTGCAGAACCTATTGCCTTAGTAGATTATTTAGCTGTTGAAAAACCAGATCCAGAACTTGCAGGTGAAATAGCTAAAGGTTTAGTAAAAGGTGCTGAATTATCAAACATAGCAATTATAGGTGGAGAAACAGCTTCACTTCCAGATATTGTAAAAGACTTTGATTTAGCTGGAACAGGTATAGGGTTTGTTGATTTGGATAAAGTCATTACTGGAGAGACAATAGAAAATGGAGATATTCTAATTGGCCTTAAAAGCAGTGGAATCCATAGTAATGGTCTATCTTTAGGAAGAAAAGCCATTTTTGAAGAGGGAAAACTAAGCATAGATGATAAATTAGAAAACACAAATACAACCGTGGGAGAAGAACTTTTAAAACCAACTGAAATATATGTTAAAGCCATTAACAATCTTTTAAAAGAAAATTTCAAAATTAAAGGACTTGCTCATATTACTGGAGGAGGTTTTAACAACCTAAAAAGACTAAATAAAAATGTTGGTTTTAAAATAAACAAGCTTCCTCAACCTCAAGAAATTTTTAAGCTAATTTATAAGAACAATGTCCCAATTAAAGAAATGTACACAGTTTTCAATATGGGAATAGGATTTGTAATAATAGCTAAAAAAGAAGAAAGCAATGACATTGTTAATTTCTTAAATAAATATCATGAAGCTTATGAAATTGGTCAAGTCACATCTCAAAATGGAAAAATAGAAATTAAAACGTTTATAGATGAAATTATTGAATATTAAATTTTTAAAAAAAATATTGAAAAAAATATTAAAAAATAAATAATATTTAAAAAATAATAAAAAATAAAAAGAATAATAAAAAAATAATAAAAAAATAATAAAAAAATAATAAAAAACAATTATCAATGTATATTAATAAATCTATCTAATTTTTATGGTGATTAAATGAAGATTAAAGCAGAAGATGAAAAAAAACTGGTTTTTGATATCTTAACAAAGTGGGGATTAAATAAAGAAAATGCAACCATTGTAGCTGATGCAACATTAGATGCTGATTTAAAAGGATTTACATCTCATGGTCTTGGTAGATTTCCACAATACATTCGAGGAATAGAACATCAGACTATTAATATAAATGCAGATATTAAAATTGAAAAAGAAACTGAAGCAATAGCTTTAATCAATGGAAATTTAACATTTGGTCAAGTTTCGGCATATAAAGCCATGAAAATAGCAATTAAAAAAGCCAAAAAATTAGGAATAGCTGCAGTTGGAACCCATAATTCAAATCACTTTGGTGTTACAGGGTTTTATTCTGATTTAGCTTTAAAAGAAAGCCTTATTGGAATAACAATAGCCAACACAGAACCAGCAATTGCACCTTTAGGTGGAAAAACTCCTGTTTTAGGAACTAATCCAATAGCTATTTCTATTCCATCTGAAAAAACTTATATTGCTACAGATATGGCTACGGCATCATCAGCACGTGGAAAACTGTTAGAAGCACAACGTAAAGGTCATGAAATTTCTGAAGGTATTGGATTGGATAAAAATGGAATACCTACTACTGATCCAACTGAAGCTTTAAAAGGTTCTATTTTACCTTTTGGAGGACATAAAGGATATGCATTAGCATTTATGATTGAAATTCTAACTGGTCCATTAGTTGGAGCAGGTTATGGAACTGGTGTTTGTGGAACAGCCGACACAAGTGTTAAATGTACAAAAGGAGATTTATTCATAGCTATTGATCCAGACAAATTTGTTGGAAAAGATATTTTTGAAAAAGAAACAGAAAAATTCGTAGAAGAAATTAGAGAAACAACACCAAACACCGTTGTTCCAGGAGATATTGAATCTAAAAAAGTAAGTGCTCATAAAGATACTGGTCTTCAAATAGACTCAAAACTCCATAAAACTTTAACAGAAATATGTGAAAAATTAGATTTAAACTTTAATGACTATTTATGTGAAAAATAAAAATTTAAAAAAAATAGCACAAACATTATTTGAGGACGGGTTTATCAATCTCAGTTTTTCAAATATTAATAAAGAAGACTGTAAAATTATAGTGATTCGCAAAAAATTTTAATTTTATTTAAATAGTAATTTTTGAATTATTATATTATATTTTTTAATCAAAAATCTTATTTTTATATAAATAACTTTAAATTTTAGCATAAAAATATTACTGTAAAATTACTAAAATTCCAAGTAGAAATAAATGCGAACCACTATAGTAATAATTTAATTAAAACTGAATTAGGTGAAATCCTTTCCAATTGGGGTGTAAAAACAATTAAATTAAGCTTAGCAATTGTTTCTAGTTCTATTTTAGGCTGATTTTGATCATCATAAGGTCTATTAAAACAACAAACATCTAAATATAATTTCATCTAAGAGCCTTCTTTATATAGAATTTAATCCTAGCTTTTTAAATTAAATATTTGTTTTAGCTATTATAAAAAATTTTCCATATTTTTTTAAAATAATTTTCTTAAGTTAAATTTTTATTTATCTTTTTCAGGTTCCTTATCCTCAACATTTTTATCTTCATTGCTTATGTTTTTAATTAAATTTTCATTGTATTCTGCATAAAAACCATCTGTATCTGCATAAATAGCTTTAAAACCATAATTTTCAGCTTTTTTCATTGTATTTTGAATAAATTCCCTACCCCAAGCAGTAATTGATTCAGCACACTCATTAGAATACCATCTAAATCTTAAAAATCCGTAAATTCCATACATAGTATTTGCAAGACGTTTCAAAGCTTGCTGTTGAACATCTAAAGATTTTTTTTCTTGTTTATTTTCAGTTTCCTTCATTGCCTTTTTTAATTTGAGTCTTTCATTTAGTACATTGCCTATAACAGATGGAATAAATCCAACTGGTTCTTTTGCAAATCTATGACATTTCTCAGGAGAAATATTAAAATATTCATCGTTGTTATATTGTTCAAGGTTTTTTGAGACAATATTTTCAACATACTCACCAGTATAAGCATTTTTTTTAAGTAATACATCAGGAGAAATATTTTTAGAAATAATAATACTTGGATACAAACTTCTAAAATCAAATTGGACTAAATTTTCGTGTAAGCCTTTTTCTGGTTCTTTAACATATCCCCCTACATTTTGTTCCTTATTTCTTCTAGATGAGCTTGATGGTACAGGTTTATTAGGAACAATTTCATCGTCTTCAAATGCTTTACGGACTAAATACCATTCTGCTTGTTGACCAGTAGCCATTCTAGAAATATCAAAAAATGGCTGTCCTACAATTTTCGTAAGTTCCAAAGATAAAGGCAATGTTAATTCAGCTATTTTTAATGTAGAAACAACATCATCAAGAGAATAATCAAATAATTTGACTAAATCCTCTCCATCACTATCCCAAAACTGCCAAATCTTATCTCCAGCAACATCAATTTTTTCCTCTCCAAAAAGCTCTAAATAGACCCTTTCTAAGGTGTATCTATCTAAACTGATATATCTCCTCATTAAAAGATAAAGATCAATGTGAATTAGCCCTTTAAAACTTCCTGCATTTCCATATCCTCTTTTAATAAAATTTAAATGAGAGCCATCCATTCCTAAATCTAATTTAATATTATATATTTTAGCTCGGTCTTTTAGATAAGGAAAATCAAAATTATCTGAGTTGTAACCAACAATAATATCTACATTTTCTTCTTTAACAATTGAGATAAATCTATTAATCATTTCTTCTTCAGAACCAACAGTTTCAGCAAAATCTAAGTCTTTGCCTTTTGTTGATATAACCTTATTAATTCCTGTGTTAGATGAAACACCTATCATTATAATTTCATCTTTCTCTGAGTTGGGCATTCCATGGGGATTATAAACTTCTAAATCAAAACAAAGAATTCTAAAATCAGAAATATTTTTATTTAAAGATTTAGGTGGCTCATTTAGTTTAAAAATTTCAGCATCACTGTTAATTGTTTCAAAAGAATTTAACACTTCTCCATTTATTTCCAACAGGGACATTGGAAAAATATTATTGTTTATTAGATAACGCCTATAAAATGGAATATCATGTTCTCTTATGCCATCGACAGAATCTAAAGAGCGAATTTCATCTCTAAGTCCACTAACATGGCGTGGATGGATGAAAATAACTTTGAGAACTTCTGTTTCCACTTGAAAAATTTTTTTTCTAAGAATCTCAAAATCCTTAATTTTATAGCTACCAATACCTAAAATTTCATTTCTTGCTTGATCAATATTCTGAGAAATTACATAGATATATGGCTCAAAAGAATCATCAATAGCAACTAAATTTCTTTCATAAAAATTATTATTATTATTATTATTATTATTATTATTATTGTTGCTATTACTATTATTGCTATTATTATTACTATTATTGCTATTGTCAGAATCACAAGATTTACTTTTTCCAAATAAACGAATTACAGGTTCTTCATTGATTGTAATATAATCTATATCAAAAAGAACAAAATTTCTTCTTTCCATGAAAATACTATGTTTTTAATCTTTAATAAAATATTGTATATAAATATCTAAAAATGAAAATTTAAAAAAAAACTAGAAAAAAAATAAAAAATAGAAATAGAAATAAAAAATAAGAATAAAAATAAAAAATATAGTCCTGAAAATAAAGTTTAGAAGTAATAATTTTTTTTTAAAACTTCTATATTCGCCTATTAATTAAATTAAATAATTATAATAAATATTTTTTTTATATAATAAAGTATAAATGAATATTTTAAAAATTAGATACAATATAAACTTATTTTTTAAAATAAACAAATATTTCAACAAACCATTAATTCGAAAGTTTTCTTTCAAGGCTATAGAAATAGAAATAAAAAATAAGAATAAAAATAAAAAAAATGAAAAATATCAGAACCAAAGAAAAAATTAAATAAAAAAATTAAAAATATATTAATTTAAGTCATCTATTTGGTCTTCTTTGTATGATTTAACTATAGCATATGTAATTCCTAAAATTAAAGGACCTAAAATAAATCCAGTTATTCCAAAAATAAGTGGACCAGATAAAAATCCCAAAAGTAGAATTAAAGGGTGAATATCTGCATATTTACTACTCAAAGCAGGTCTTATGTACATATCACTTAAACTTAAACCTAAGCCAAAAATTAAAACAACAATAGCTCTTGGATAATTAGCAGAAACTAAATCAGAAATAAATAATCCAAAATAAACTGGCCATGGTCCAATAATTGGGATTAATTGCAATATTCCAGTTAAAATTCCTAAAAATAAGGCATATGGATACCCTAAAATAAAAAATCCAAGGCTTGCAATAATGCCTATAATCAGCCCTGTTAAAAAATGGCCATAAAAAATACTCTTTAAAACAACTTCAATATTCTTAACCATATTTTGAAAAAAGAATTTTCTGGATTCAGGAATAAATGCAAATATATATTTATTTATTTTATGACCATCTCGGGTAAAATAAAAAGTAGAAGCCATTAAAACAAAAATTTGAAGAGAAATTAAAGGAACAGACTTTAGTAAATCAATAAAGTAGTTAAAAACCATCTTAAAGATATCATTGATTAAACTTCCTAAAGTTAAAATAATTGAATTAGTAGAATTTTTAAAAGAGTTTGGAAGATATCCTTGAAGAGCAGAGGTCAATTCACTAGAGAATGAAGATACGTCATAGTGAGTTAAAAAAGAATATGCAAATTGACCAACAATAGTTAAAAAGTAAATCAAAATGGCTAAAAGAGGAATTAAAATAATTACAACAGCTAAAATTATTGAAATATTGTTATATTTAAGCTTAGATTGAATTTTACGAGCTATTGGTCGAATGCCATAAGCAATTATAGCCCCTAAAATTAACATGTTAACAATAGGAGTTAAAACAAAAAAAGAAATCAGCAAAAGAATGGCTATTATAAATAATGGAGATCCTACACCATTTAAAATTTTATTCTTCATATCCTCACCATTACCACAAATAGAAAAAAATTTAAAACTTAAAAAGAGAAATAGAAAAAAATATAAAAAATTATTTTTATAAAAAATAGATTATTATAATGTAAAATATTAGATTAATTAGAAGATTAAATTGAAAATATTAAATTTAAAATAAAATTAAAAAATTAAAATAAAATTAAAAAATAGAAAAAATTTTGTTTATAAAAGAATAAAAAATTATTAAAAAGGATTATAATAAATTAAAAAGCATTATAATAAAAAATTACTACAATTAAAACAATTAATTAAGAGAATCTTAAAATAAAACAAAATGCAGCCAATATAATTGTAATAATAACTATTTGTTCAGGAGAAAGCTTTGGTCCTGTGCTTTCTTCATCAAAATATCTAACTAAACCTGCTCCAGTTGGAGGTAATGCATTTTTATCTTTTTTTGCCATAATAACACCATGAATAAAATTCAATAATATAATTTAAGAATAATAAATATTTTAAAAATAATAATAGTTTTAAAATAATGATAGTTTTATAAATAAATAATTAGGAAATTATTAAATAAATTAAAAATATAAAAATAATTTAAAAAAATACTTTAAAATTAATTTAAAATAATTTAATAATAATTTAGATAATAATTTAGATAATAATTTTAATAAGGATAATATATTAATTATACTTAATATAGTTTTCGATTATTTCAAAAATCATTTATAATTTAATAAAAAAATTATTTTATAAAAAAAAATATATAGAAGTTTTAACAGATTATATATCATAAATAATTTTAATGTGAAAAAAATGGACTACTTTGAAAGACTAGAAAAAGAAACTATAAATTTATACAAAATAGCTGAAGAAGCAAGAAGTAAAGGATTTGATGCAGAACTACATACAGAAACTCCATTAGCAAAGGATTTAGCAGAAAGAGTAGAAGGGCTTGTTGGACCAAAAAGAATAGCTAAAAGAATAAAGGAGTTAGAAGTAGATGAAGATGGAAATAAAACTCAAAGAGAAAAAGTTGCATTTACAATAGCTGCTGAAATAGCTTCACAAAGCCCTGATGATATGTCTGATGATTTAAAAATTGAATTTAATGAAGATAAAAGTGATATTAACATCAAAGAATTTTTAGCTCAAAAGGGTTTAAGAGCAGGTTTAGCTATTTTAACTGAAGGAGTGGTTGCTGCACCATTAGAAGGAATAGCTGGTGTGAAAATTAAAGATAATTCAGATGGAACTAAATATTTAGCCGTTTATTTTGCAGGTCCTATTAGAAGTGCTGGAGGAACAGCTGCCGCTTTGGCTGTTTTACTTGGAGATAAAATTAAGGAAGCTACTGGCTTAAGTAACTATAAACCAACTGAAGAGGAAGTTGAAAGATATGTTGAAGAAGTTGAATTATATGAATCAGAGGTTACAAACCTGCAGTACTCACCAAAACCTGAAGAAGTAAGATTAGCTGCTCAAAACATACCTGTTGAGGTTACAGGAGAACCTACAGAGAAAGTTGAAGTTTCTCATAGAGACCTTCCAAGAGTAGAAACAAATAGTATTAGAGGTGGAGCTCTTTTAGCTATGGTTGAAGGAGTTATACAAAAATCAGCTAAGATATCTAAATATACAAAAACACTTGAGTTAGATGGATGGCAGTGGGTTGAAGGATATTCTAAAGATAAGGATAAGAAAAAATCAGAAGAAGAAAATAGCAAAACTTCAAAAAACAAAGAAAATGGAGAAAATAATTTTAATGTTGCTGAAATTGAGGTAAAAAAGGAACAACCAAAATATATTCAAGATATTATTGGTGGAAGACCAGTTTTAGGTCATCCTTCTGAAAATGGTGCATTTAGACTTAGATATGGTAGGTCAAGAAATACTGGTTTAGCTGCTATGGGTGTTCATCCTGCTACCATGGAACTATTACAATTTTTAGCTATTGGAACCCAATTAAAAATAGAATACCCTGGAAAAGGAAATTGTGTTGTGCCAGTTGATTCAATTGAAGGACCAATAGTAAAATTAAGAAATGGAGATATAATTCAGCTAACATCAAGAAAAGAAGCCATTAAATATAGAAATCAAGTAGTAGAAATCATTTTTTTAGGAGACATGCTAGTTGCATATGGAGAATTTTTAAGAAATAATCAAAAGCTGCTTCCAGCTTCATGGACTGAAGAATGGTGGATAGAAACTATCTTAAGAAGTGAAATCTATCAAGAAGAGGAAAAAAACGATGCAAATAATAGAATAGACATTAATGACCTTAGCAAAAAATTGATTAAAAATGAAATTTCAGCTAAAGAATCATTTGAAATCTCTAAAAAATATAAAGTTCCATTAAATCCTAAATACACTTATTTCTTTGGAGATATTAGTGTAGATGATTTAAATATTTTAATAAATTGGATTTTAAAAAATAAAGGAAAATACATTGAAGATAATGAATTTATTCTTGAAGTGTCTCCAGAAAAAAGAATTTTTGAAATTTTAGGAGTTGAACACAAAGTTGAAGATAATAAAATAATCATTAATAATGATAACGGATACACATTAGTTAATCTCTTTAAAAAAGAACTATCAAGTGAAAAATCCAAGTTTACAGATACAATTGAAGCCATCAACTCCATAAGTGATGTAAAAATAATGAATAAAGCACCATCATATATTGGAAGTCGTGTAGGAAGACCAGAAAAGTCAAAAGAAAGACTTATGAAACCAGCTCCTCATGTTCTATTTCCTATAGATACTAAGGGCGGAACAAGGCGATTTATTGATGAAGCAGCCAAACAAAGAGAAGTTAGAGTTGAATTTTCACGAAAAAAATGCCCTGAATGTTTAACAAAAACTAACAACTCATTATGTCCTAAATGTGGTGCAGAAACTTTTCCAGGAAATCCTAGTAAAAAAAATATTGGTTTAACAAGAAAGCTTCTAAAAGCAAAAGAAAATGTTGATGTTAGGAAAAGTGAGGAAGTTAAAGGAGTTAAAGGGATGATTTCAGAATCTAAACTTCCTGAACCTCTTGAAAAAGGATTATTAAGGGCAAAAAATGATGTCCATACATTTAAAGATGGTACTATACGCCATGATTCTACAAATTTACCCTTAACTCATTTTATTCCTTCAGAAATTGGAGTTACAGTTGAAAAACTTAAAAAAATGGATTATGAGAAAGACTGCTATGGAAAAGACATTGAAAATGAAAATCAAATTGTTGAGTTAAGGGTTCAAGATGTAGTTGTTTCTAAGGATTGTGGAGAGTTTTTAGTAAGGGTTTCAAAATTCATTGATGATTTACTTGAAAGATTTTATAAAATGGATAAATTTTACAATGTTAAGACAAAAGAAGATTTAATAGGACATTTAATTGTAGGATTGGCTCCTCATACATCAGCAGGAGTTTTAGGAAGAATTGTTGGATATACAGATGCACATGCATGCTATGCTCACCCTTATTTCCATTCTGCTAAGCGAAGAAACTGTGATAGTGATGAAGACTCTGTTATGTTGTTATTAGACTCTTTAATTAATTTTTCAAAGTCTTACTTGCCAAGTACACGTGGTGGTAGTATGGATGCTCCATTAGTCCTTTCATCAAGAATAGATCCTGAAGAAATAGATGATGAATCACATAATATTGATATAATGCCTAAACTACCATTAGAATTTTTTGAAAAAACTTATGAAGAGTTAAAACCTGGCGAAGCATTAGATTATATTGATAATATATCAAAACACCTTGGTAGTGAAAAACAATACAAAGACCTAATGTTTTCCCACCATACATCAAGTATTCATGCTGGACCAAATACATGTCTTTATTTAACCTTAGGTTCTATGAAAGACAAAGTTGATGAGCAAGTAAGAATTGGTGAGCTAATAAGGGCAGTAGACCAAAGAGATGTTGTTGAAGGTGTTCTCTCATCCCACTTTTTACCAGATATTATGGGTAATGTCCGTACATTTTCAAAACAGAAAGTAAGGTGTACAAAATGTAATGAAAAGTATAGAAGAGTTCCACTTAGTGGAAAATGTAAGTGTGGAGGAAATCTTACTTTGACTGTTTCAAAAGGAGGAGTTTCAAAATATCTTCCAATTGCAGAGGATTTAGTAAGTAAGTATCCTATTGATCCTTATCTTGTTCAAAGATTAGAAATTCAAAAATTCGGTATAGGTTCTCTATTTGAAAGCGATAAATCAAAGCAAAGCTCTTTAGATGTTTTTTTATAATCAACACAGCTATGCATCAAAATACTTAAATTAATTATAAATACTTATATATTTAAAACTCTAAAAATTAAGATGAATTTAATAGTTAGTAATAAATAGATATATATAAAAAAAAATTAAAATATATTAAATATATGTGAGGTATGCAACGATTATTTTTTGTAAAATAGATATCTGATTAAAATAAATTAAAATAAATTAAAATATTTGTAAGGCATTAATACAAATAGAATTTTATTAGATATTTATATTTATTTTTATAATATTAATTATTATAACTCTATAAATATGATCTTAAGTTAATTAAGCAAATTTAGAAACTTAGATTTTTGAGTTGTTGTACATCATTCATATCTTTAAAAAAAAACTAAATAGCTTGATGTTATTTTTAGAATAAAGTTTTATAAAAAATTAGTTGAAAAAAGCAAAAAGCTTCTGGGGAACTATTTCATTCTTATAATTCCAATAGGTAACATAAAATATATTAAAATCCAAAATCCCATATAACATCTATTCAATTTTTAATTCTTAAGAATTAGATAAATATGGGGACTGTTCTCTTGATAACTTTTTTTTCATAATTAAAAAAAATTTTTTCTCAACAATTATAGCATGTGAATATTTATGGAGGAAAAAAATGATCAATGAAAAAGAAAAAAGCCAGTACCCAATGTTAGTGTTAACTGGAGAAAATAGTTTGATTAATGTAGTAAAAAGTCCTGTAAAATTAGAAATTCTTAATCTTCTTGGAAATAGAAAAATGTACTTTAAAGACATTGTTAACGAATTAGGAAAAGCTAAATCCACAATTTCTGTACATTTAAAACAACTAGAAAAAAAAGAATTAATTGGAAGTGAGCTAGACATTTATGATAATAGAAAGAAAATGTTCTTTATAAATTCTAATATTTTAGCAGAAATCGACTTTATTAAACAACAAGACTTTGATGGTGAAAGAACCGAAAACTTCATTAAAAATGTTATAGAAAACGACGACCCTGAAAAAGATTTTACTCGTTTAGTATCCCACTCTGTAAGAAGCAAACTATTAGAAAATGGAATATCACTTTATCCCCTAATCTATGAAACAGGAGTAGAAGTAGGAAAAATAATATATAAACAAGTTTATTCTAAAACCGATGCAGGATTAATCAAAAATCTCATTAAGTTTTGGGAAAAATATAAACTTGGCATACTAGAAGTAGAAGAAAAAGAAGATGCCCTTCATATAAGAAACTATGGATGCTTTGAATGTGCACCTCTTCCCAAAGTAGACTACCCAATATGCTATTTTGAATTAGGTGTTATAGAAACCATTCTAAAAAATTACTACGACACAGATATAGAAATTCACGAAGAGTTATGTATGACAATGGACAGTGACCACTGCCTTTTTGTTGTAAAGAAAAATAGTGATAATAACTAAAAAATTATTATTTTTTTAGCTATCATTTTTTTAACTTTAATATAGAAGTCATAAAATATGATTTATCAGAAGAAAAACCTTTAATAATCTCTTGATTTTCTTTACTACTGTTTTTAACAGTGTAAACTTCAGCATTGATTTTATCTTTTATTTTATCAATTGATTTCATGTTTCTAGATGGCTTCATTAATACAATTGAATCACCGTTAATTAAGAAATCCTCGAATTTTTCATCAACCTTAGGCACAACAATTAATATTTCATCTTTTTCAACAAGAATTTCATTGATATTAGAAGCACATGAAGTAAATGAAGTAATTCCTGGAATCATCTCAATTTCATAGCTATTTTTTAATCTTTTATGAATATAAGCAAATGTACTATAAATAGAAGGATCTCCAAGGGTTATAAATGCAACATTCAATCCTTCATCTAATTTTAAAGCTATTAAATTACTAGCTTCATCCCAATAGCTTTCTAACTCTTTTTCATCTTCTTTCATTGGAAAAACAGGTGATATTATATCAATATCATCAACAATGTCTGAAATTAAAGGAAAAACAATAGAAAATGCTGTACTATCTTGATCTCTAGAAGCTCGAGGTGAACAAATAACATCAACTTCTTTTAAAATTTTTAATGCTTTTAAAGTTAAAAGTTCACTATCTCCAGGTCCAACACCAATTCCAAATAGCTTTCCTATTTTTTTAGTACCATTATTCATAATAAACACAAATAATTTTAAATTTAAAATCTATAAGAAAATTCAAATATCAAAAAATATCATATATTTTATCATAATTATATATTTATCATAATAATTAATTTCGTAATATACTACAATATATATTATAATGTTTTTGTTTTACTAATATCCATTTCAATAGTTTTTAACTCATCAATATATGAATTTACAACAGTATTAATAAAAAAATCTAAATTGTCAGTATTAAATATTAATACATTATTTTTATCAAGTAATTGAAGTAATCCAATGGCTTCTACATCATTAGGAGTTCCTAAATCAGTTAAATTAACAGCAAAATGAATTTTCATGGAACTAAGAGAAATTGTGGCAATGGAAACAGATAATTTCTTAGAATTTATATATAAATCATCTCCACTTCTTTTAGATAAAACACCATATTCTAATAGTTTTTCAGCAAAAATCATTACTAAAAGTCTTTGACGGAGATAAATTATATTTAAATTAGGTGTTTGAATATCAAAAAACTCCACAATAAAGTGAATCATTTTATCAGATTTAATTTCAAGACCTATATCTTCAAAATCTTTTAAATTTTCTTCATTTATATTCATTGGTCCTTTCCAAGTTATTATGGAAGAACCTTTTATACCTAAAAATTTAAAAGCCCAGTTAGATTCAATTTGACTTCCATCATATAAAATTTCTTCATATAAATTTTTATGTAATATTTCCATAAAATCACTAAATACTTATAAAATTGAATAGTTTTAAAAACCATATATCATTAAAATTTTTATCTAAAATTTTTTTAAAAATCTCTATTTAAGAATAGAATATTTATTTAAAAATATTTATTTAAAAACCTCTACTTAAGAATAGAATATTTATTTAAAAACCCCTATTTAAAAATGTTTATTTAAAAAACTATGTTTTAAATGCTTTAAAAATATTAAAAATAAAAAAAATGAATTCATACAACAATATTTTACAACAATAAAAGATTATTAAATTATTAAATAATTATATTTAACTTCTTAAATTATTCAATATAAATAGCTGGTTTGTAAGGCATAGCATGTATTGCTTTATTAGCAGGGTCAAAGGAATTATCCATATGAATTACAATTTCACTACCAACTTCTAATTCTATAAAGTTTTTAGCACCTTCCAAAATAGCTTTTTCATCAATCTGACCAACATAGGAAGTTTTAGTCATTTCTTTAGCTATTTTTTGAGCGAATTTAGAAAGTTCTTTTTTATCATCATTCAATTGTGCCTCTATTGAGGTAGCAATAATTTTACCAACATCAGGTCTTCCAATTTCATTAGCTATTTTATAAACTTTCCATTTCCAACTAGGAGCTAAATATATGTGAATTTTATTTGCATCTTCAGTAAGCAGGTTTTTAATCTGTGAAATATCTTTAACAAGAGTTTGAATTAATTCTTCTGATTTTTCTATTTTTTCATTAATTAAATCAGGGTTATACTCAGGCCAGAATGTTTCACTAACAAAACCTTTGCCATTACAATTAGACCAAATTTCTTCACAACTGTGAGGTATAAAAGGAGCCAATACTTTAATCCAATTTTTTAAAATAGTTGAAAGAACAAATATTAATTCTTCATCACTATCTTCATGATTGTTCTTATTCAATCTATTTTTAACTCTATAAAAATAATGATCCAAATCTTTTTTAAGTAAAAAGAATGAATTTTGAAGAGCTTTACGAGTTTGAAACCCTTCTAAAGCTTTTGTTGAATCTTTCAATCTAATATTCAATTGGCTAATCATCCAAATATCAATGTCTTGAGTCAATTCAACTTTTTTGATATTATTTAAGTCCAATTTAGATCCTTTAATAGATTCAACACGATTAGCAAAATCAAAGAACCATTCTAGTCTTCTTTTTGTTCCAATAAGTTCTTTCTCTCTCCAGTCAAAGTCTTGCCATGGCTCTGCAGAGGACATTAAAAATAATCTTACAACATCTGCACCATACTTTTTAATTGCTTCAGATAAAAGTATGACATTACCTTTTGAAGAAGACATTTTATTGCCTTCTAAAAGCCCCATTCCAAAAATAACCATTCCTTTAGGCCATTTTGTTTTTGGAAAAATAGCTACATGATGAAACATGTGAAAGCTTAAATGGTTAGCTATTAAATCTTTAGCAGATAAACTCCAGTCCAATGGATACCAATAGCTATATTCTTCTTGGATTTCTTTTACTAAACCATTGTCAACCTTAATTTCATTATTAACATCACGATTGAAATTATCAGAATTTAAACTATCAGAATTGAAATTATCAGAATTTAAAAATACTTTATCAAAGAAAGCATCATTTAAATCTTCTCCATCCATTTGGTTTAAATATTTAGAAATTGTATAGTATGCCATGTAAATTGTAGAGTCTGACAATGGCTCAATCAACCATTGTTTATCCCAAGGTAAATGTGTCCCAAGTCCAATTCTTCTAGAGCAAGCCCAATCTTCTAACCAGCCAATATAATAGTCAAAATTAGACCTAATTTCACTAGGAATAATATTTTCTTGAGAAAGACATTCTCTTGTTTTTTCTTTCCAATCTAAATTAGAATACTTTAAAAACCACTGGTCATCCATGATTTTTACAACGGCTTTACTACCACATCTACATACTACAGGATGGTTTGAAAAGTCATACATTATTTCGGCTTGAGAATCTGAAATCATTTTATTTTTAATTTCTTCTCTAGCAAATTTAACTTTCATTCCTCCATATTCTGGAATGTGAGAACTTATAATTCCCTTTGAGTGTTCTACTTTGTAAAGTTCTCCAGTTGCCTCTTCTAATTTAGGATCATTTTGATTTTTAACATTTAATTTTTCAATCAACTCTTGAGCAGGAATTTCACCATACTTCTTATTTGTAACAACATTTAATGGATTTATATCATCTAAAATAGATTTTAAAGAGTATTTTTTTATTGTTTCTTCATTTTCTTTTAAGTCTTTTAAAGCAATGTAGTCTGCAGGTGCATGAGCAGGAACAGAAAATACAACACCAGTTCCAAATTCTCCATCAACAAAACTTGCAGGAAGAATTGGGTGTTTTTTGCCAGTCACAGGATTGATTACAAATTTAGCTATTAAATCATTAGGATCCACATCACCTATTATTTTTAAATCTTTTATTTGATTAGAAAGATTGTTAAAAGAATCTTTTGAAATAATCCATGACGTTCCTCCAACATCAACTTCAAAATAATCCAAATCAGGATTTAACCAAAGGTTGGTAGCTCCAAAAATAGTTTCAGGTCTAAATGTTGCAGTAGGCAATATTTTTCCATCAAAGTCAAAGTTTAAAAGAGTTAATTCATTTATTGTTGCCCCTTCACCCTCTAATAAATCATGATCCCCTACAGGATTTCCACATGAAGGACAGTATTTAACTGGATGGCTTCCTTTTGAAACTAAATCTTTATCTTTAAGTTTTCTTATTTGCCATTCAATAAATTTTTGATATGTTTTATCCGTAGTTCTTAACTCTCTTCTCCAGTCGATTGAATAACCCATATCAACCATTACATTATGATATTCTTTTGAAAAATAATTAACAATATTTTCAGGTTCAGATAGTGAATCTAATTGATTTTTAGGGACTTTATGCACATTTTCATAAAGGTATAATGTTTTTGAATCTTTTTCTCTAATTCTCTTAGCTATTCCGATTACAGGAGCTCCAGTAACATGCCATCCCATTGGAAATAAGACATTGAATCCTTGCATTCTTTTAAATCGTGCAAAAACATCAGGGACAGTGTAAGTACGACCATGACCAATGTGCATGGCTCCACTAGGATAAGGATAAGCAACATTTATAAATAATTTCTCCCTATCATCAGGATTGCTTTGAAATAGCTTTGCTTCTTCCCATTTCTTTTGCCATTTCTTTTCCATATTCAAATTAAATCACCTAATAATTATAATAATCAGCACATATTTAGCAGTTTAAATAAATTAAATAAAAACTTTTCTAAAACAAAATAAATAAAAAATTTAAATAAACTAAATAAAATTAAAATAAATAAAACTAAAATAGCTGTACGCCAATTCGAAAATCAAATTTTCTAAATTTAATTAATTAAATTATATTCAAATTAAATTTATAAAATTATAATAAATTTTATTATAAAAGTAAATAGAAACATTCAATAAGATTCTATTTTAATTAATATTAATGATTATTTATTAAAAATAATTATTTTTAGGCATTTAATTATTTATTATTCTTTAAAATATTTTAATTAAATATCTATTTTAGAAAAAATAATCATTGCACATCATCTAAATAAAAAATTAATAAAAATTAATAAAAATTAATAAAAATTAATAAAAATTAATAAAAATTAATAAAAATTAATAAAAATTAATAAAAATTAATAAAAATTAATAAAAAATAAACATGATTAATATTATAAAAAGGTTTACTAAAAATTAAATTTAATAAACACAGACTAAAAAATATATAAAAATATGTAATAATGTATCAAAATATACTAT
>NZ_LWMV01000043.1 GCF_001639295.1 Methanobrevibacter curvatus
TTAGTATAAATTATTTCATAGCTTTAATATTTTATTTTAATATTTTATTGAATTATACTTATTATATTTTCATTTAAAGGTGTATAATATGGTAGATGATGGTGAATCAACGAATTCTAATTTTTCTAAATTTTTAAAGAAAAATTCTGAAAATTCTAAAGATCTAGATTTAAATGATATTCCTTTAGAAGAAGATGATTTGGATAGTAATTTAAAGAATATTTTAGACGATAATTTAGATAATAATTTAGATGATGATTTTGCAAATGGTTTTAATAAAGAATTATCTAATGGTTTTGATGAAGAATTTTTAAATAAATTTGATAATGAATTTGATAATGAATTTGATAATGAATTTGATAATAAATCTGAGGATATCACAGAAAATTCAAATGAATCTGGTGAAAATAAGGATTTAAGAGATAAACTTGATTTTTTTAAATCTCACGACAATGACTTAATTAGTAGATTTAAAACTTTACAATCTGAAAGTTTATCTATTCTACCGATTTTAGGAATTATTGTTTCTGTTTTTCTTTTTTTGTGGGGAGGATCTACAATTTTATCTAGTTCACAAAGAGTCATTGATAGTGTAACATCAGGTGAAGCCACATCACAAGGCATTTTTATAATTATAATAGGTATTTTTATTTCACTAGTTTCGATTTTATCGTTAATTTCTAAAAAAAGTACACTTTCAGATACTTTTGAATTAATTAAGGATTTTGAAGAGGATGATTCTAAACATCATCTTGAAAACCAAGAATTTTCAGTAGAAATTAAAGAAGAACATTTAAATTTCATTAAAACTGTTGGATTGGATGATGAAGATATAGATGTAGATATTAAACAAGATACTGGTGAAAATATTAAACAAGATATTGAAGATATTGATGAGGAAAAAATCAATAAAAAAGAAAATTCAGATAAACCTGAAAAACATGTCGTGAATAATAATGGAAACTTAGTTTCTGAAAATTCAAATTCTAAGGAATTGGATTCTAAAACTAATGATATTGAATCTAAAATAGCTAATTCAGAAGAAAATTTAGACAAATATTTATTCAATAATGAAAATAATGACACTGTAAACGAATGATTAGCCATTATTTATTTTAAATTTTAATGATTTTTTTATTTTCAAATTAGATTTTTTTATTTTTTTATTTTTTCATTTTTTAACTTTTTTTAGATTTTTAAAATTTTTAATTTTTTTAAATTTTATCTAGCTTTTTTTAGATTTTTTTTTAAAATATAAATATAATGAAAAACTATATATTATTATAATATGATTAATAAGCATAGAGATTTTCATATATAAAAAATTTTTATTAATATTTTTATAATACTTTTTATTATTAATTTTTCTAAAAAGCATTTTTTTAAATAATTTAATTCACTACTAATTTAATAAATATTTATATTCCATATTCAATATATTCCATATTCAAATAAAATATGATTTTTTTTATATGATATCAATATTATGATATTGAAAGTTAATACATGGATGGTAATTTAATGTTTAAAGCAGAGTTAAGTAATCCTAATATATTAAAAACAAGTTTTGAAGCTATTTCAGCCATTGTTGATGAAATACAGTTTCAAACTGATAGTGAAGGTTTAAGGTTAGATGCATTAGACCGTGGTCATATCACATTTCTCCATTTAGATTTAAAAGCAAGTTTATTTGATGAATACATATGTGATGAGCCAGAAAAGATTAATATCGATACTGACGAATTTATGAAAGTTCTCAAACGTTCTAAGTCTGATGACAGAGTTTTATTGTCTCTTGATGAGGGCAATTTAATCATTACATTCGAAGGACAAGCTAAAAGAACATTTAAAATTAGATTAATTGATATGGAGTATGAGCCTGCCACACCTCCAGCAATTGAATATCCTACTGAGTTTAGCATTCCTTTTGATCTTTTCAAAAATTCTATTAATGATATAGACATTTACTCAGACAAAGTAAGTTTAAGTGTAGATTCTGAAAAATTTAAAGCATTTGCCACTGGAGAATTTGGTGAGGTAAACATTGAATTTATACATGGTGAAAGTGTTAAAGAAGAAGCATCTTCTGTATTTTCCCTTGAAAAAATAAGCGAAATGCTTAAAGCAGACAAATTTTCAGATAATGTTACTCTTTCAATTGGAAATGACATGCCTTTAACTTTAAGCTTAAAAATGATTTCTGAGGAAGGAGAACTAAGATTTTTACTTGCTCCAAGAATTGAAAATGAAGATTAAATAATTTTACATAATTTTTTTTAATTCCCTTTAAAAATTTTTTATTTATTTTTTATTTATTTATTTTTTAATATTTTTTTAATTCCTTTTAAAAATTTTTATTTATTTTTTAATTTTATTTTAATTCAATTTATTAAATTTTATTAATTAATTTGAATATTTTTTTAGTTTATATTCATTAATCTTTTTTTTATTTTTTTAATCTTCACTATTGATTATGTTCTGAAATTTTTCTGACTTATTGATTTTTTTATAATTAAGCTTAAAATAGATATTATGAATGATGATTACTTTCAAATTTTACGTGAACTCCAAAGAATGGAACGAGCTAATTTGGGTAAATTATCTAAGGTTGGATCAGATTTTTATAAAAATATTCATAGTCATATGGAAAAATTAAGCAAAATAGCTGTTGGAAATGTCTTTGCAGAGGAACATAATACTTTAAAACATGTTAGATCTATTTCTTCTGAAATTTGTGAAATTAGAGAAAATAAAATAGCTACTGCTGCTGTTGATAACATTCGCAAATCATATCACCTTTTTAGAGGAAAGAAACAATTTGATTTTATTGATTCTCAGCCATTAAACCTGACTCCAGAAGAAGAGAAGTTATATTTTGCTCTTATTGACATTTTAAAAAATTTTAGAGACTCAATTTCTTTAGATAAATTTTCAAACAATGAGTTTTTTGAAGAAATAGATGAAGAAATTAATGAAGAAGAAGATTTTTCTACTGAAGATGAAAATAAATTAGACTTTAATGAAAATCAAATAGATGAAGTCATTGATGATATTTCAAAAGAAAATATTGAAAATAAGGATAATTCTAATTTAAAAGTAGATTCTACATCTAATATTGATTTTAACCCTAAACCTAATGTTAAAATAGAATTAGAAGACAATAATAATCTTCATAAGAATGTTAATTCAAATGTTTCAAATGAGGAAAATAATTCTCAAAAATTCAATAATTCAGCTAGTAATTCAATTGAGTTAGATACTAATTCAATTGGGTCAAATGATACAAATGATGATTTCTATCATAGTGAAATTTTAGATGAATTGTCTAAAGATGAGTATGACGAATATGTTAACTCTTTGTCCAACAAAAATAAACCTCTTAAAAATAGAATTCAAAATAATCCCATTTTAATTTTTAAAAATCTTCCTGCTATTGTTGGAGTTGATGAAAAAGTTTATGGACCATTTAGTCCACAAGACATTGTGACTTTGCCTAACTTAAATGGAGATATTATTGTTAAAAGTAAAAAAGGAAGATATATAGCTTTTTCATAATTTTCATAATTATTTTATGCTATTTTAGAGTTAGTTCTTAATTGTTTCATACTTATTTAATGTTTTTCAAGCTTTTTTTAGCCTTTTTTTACTAGATTTTTATCTTTTAGGTCTTTTTTATCTTTTTTACCTTTTTTATCTTTTTTTTTAAAAGGGCTTGTCATTGAAAATATAAATATATAAAATATTGCAATGTTTTAGAATTAAATGTTTTATTTTTTTGAATTTTTCAATTTTTCCAAAATATTTAAATACTAATAAAAAACATATATTTTTATAATATCTATTAGTAAGATAAATTTATTATAATTTTAAAATTATCTTTAGATTGTTTTTAGATTTTTGTTTTTTTATTATAATTTGTAATTATACTTTTTATTT
>NZ_LWMV01000044.1 GCF_001639295.1 Methanobrevibacter curvatus
ATTCTTCTTTTATTTATTTTTTTTATTATTATTAATTAAATTGCAAACTATTATTAATAGTAAAAAACATATTATTTTATGTTATATTACTAAATTTTTTATCAATTATTATCATTCTTTTTTATATATAATGAATTACTTGTTAATTTGTATTAGATTATTAAATGTTAATATTTTATTTCTTAGATTATTGGTGATATTAAATGCTGTATTTTAGAGGATGTAGTGCACGTATTAAGTTAAATGAAATAGCTGATTCAACAGAGAAACTTTTAAGATTATTTAATATAAAATTTGATTTATTAGACAATGAAAAATGTTGTGGTTCAGTTTTACTAAGAACTGGCTTAGAAAATGAATCAAAAGAATTAATTAAAGAAAATATTTCTACTTTTAAGGGTAAAACAATTTTAGTTTCATGTGCTGGTTGCTATAATACTTTAAAACATGATTATAAAAGATTATTTAATCTAGATATTGAAGTTATACATGTTTCTCAATTTTTTAATAACTTATTAAATGAAATTCTTTTTGAATCTAAGATAAATAATAAGCTAAATTGCAATGAATTTAGTTTTAATAACAAGTCTAATATAAATTATAATATAAATTCTAATATAAATTCTAATATAAATTTTTATATTGATCCTAATTTTTTTTCTATTCTTAGCTCTAACCTTAAAGAAAGTAAGTTAGAAATATTTAAGAAAGATAATTCAAATAAATTAGATATTTTTAAATATAATCCAGATTTTAAAACTGTTACTTACCATGATCCATGTCATTTAGGTCGTCATAGTGGTATATATGATGCTCCAAGAGAGTTAATAAAAAAATTTGCAAATATTAAAGAAATGGCTTCAAATAAAGAGAATGCATTATGTTGTGGTGCTGGTGGTGGAGTTAAGTCAGGATATGATGACTTGTCAAATAAAATGGCTTCAAACAGAATTAAAGAAGCTGAAGATACTGGCGTTGATACTATTGTAACTGGATGTCCTTTTTGTAAATTAAATTTAAAAGAAAATTCTAATTTAAATGTCTTAGATTTATCTGAGTTTGTTTATAGAAATATCACTCAGTTTTATGATGATTTTTTAATAAAACAAGAATATAATAATAAAAATAATATAAAATAAAATTTTTAAAATAAAATATTAAATGGAATGAATATGGAAAGTTTAAATTTAGAATCAATGAAAAATTCATTTAAAACCGTTGTTGACAAACGTGAAAAAATCTTAAAAGAACCTAAAACTTTAGAACTTGAAAAAAAGGTTCAGAAGATTAGAAAAAAATCTATTAAGTACAATGATAAATTGATTGAAATGGCTAAAGAGTCTTTTACTAGAAATGGAATAGATTTTTTTTATGCTGATGACGATGATAAAGCAATAGATATTTTAGATGAGATACTTTCAAATCTTGATTGGGATAAGTTAATAGCTAAATCTAAGTCAAACACTCTTCGTGAAATTGGCTTTAATGAATATTTCACCAAAAAAGGTTTTGACATAGTGGATACTGATTTAGGTGATAGAATTCTTCAATTAAAAGAAGTTGATAATCTTCCATCTCATCCAACTGGACCTGCATGTCATTTAAATCGATATGATATTGCAGATATTGTAAATAATTCATTAAATACTAATATTTCAGCTGAACCTAGTGAAATAATGGAGTGTGTAAAAGAAGATGTTTTTAACAGGCTTTCTAATGCTAAAATTGGTGTAAGTGGAGCAAATTCAATAGCTGCTGAAGATGGTTCCATTATTTTAATTCATAATGAAGGAAATATTTCTCTTGTTTCTATGATGAATTTACATATTGTTGTAGCTGGAATTGATAAATTAGTTGAAACAATTGAAGATGGACTAGCTATTTCCAAGTTAGAAACAATTTATGCAACTGGTAGTCTTTTAACTTCTTATATCAACATTATTTCAGGACCTTCTAAAACAGCAGACATTGAAAAAAAATTATTGAAGAATATGTATGGTCCAGAAAGAGTTGTTTTAATTTTAGTTGATAATGGAAGAAAAAAAATAATGGAATCTATTCCAAGCTCTTTAGAATGTATTGGTTGTGGTAGTTGTATCCTTACTTGTCCAGTTTATGGATCCATTGGAAATGAATTTGGATACAAAAATTATCTTGGGGGAAGAGGGGTTGCAATGGCTAATTACATTGAAAATTCTAAAATAAGCTTTGATTGTGGGTTGTTTAAGTGTACATTATGCAAACAGTGTACAGTTAGTTGTCCTTTAGATATTCCTACCTTTGATTTAATTGAAAAAACACGAAAAACAGCTCAAAAGGAGAATCATTCTCCAAAAAATCAGAAAAAGATATTGGAGAACATAAAAAATAATGGTTCTCCATATAATCTTTAAATTTTATTTTTTTAATAATTAAAGGTCTGTGCAACAATTTGAAAATAATTTTCTAAATTTAATTAATTTAAAATTAAATTTATAAAGCTATAGTAAATATTATAAAAATAAATATAAATACTTAATAACATCCCATTTTAACTAGTTAATGTATTTACTAATTATAATTATTTTTAAATGTTTATTTTTTATAACAGCATGTATTAATAATTTACATATGTTTTAACATATTTTAATTAAATATCTGTTTTTACAAAAATAATCATTACACAGCTATTAAATTAAATAATAAATTAGTATAATAACTTTTTATTGCTAAATTAATAGTATGTTGAAGGATAAGTAGTACTCATGCCTGCAATTATAATTATTGCTACTAATATTATGGAAATAACTATTATAATGGCTATAATAATGCCAATTAAGATTTTTTCATTATTTGTGAAATTTCTATGTATTGGAAGGTTTGGCTGTTTTAGTCTCCAATATTCGTTTATTGACTCTTGGATATTTATTATCACCCAAAAATGCATTCCTGTTAAAATCCAAATTACAAGATTAATGCCTGAAGAGTATGTTTCTAAGCCTTTACTTGAAATTGCATTTCTCCATTTATCTATAAGGTCATAAAATACGACCCAATTTGCAATTGGGATAAATAGAAGAATTGTCATTAAACCTGGACTGTGGTCTTCATTAAACTCTTGTTTTAACATTTTAGAGTTTTTATAATACCAATAAAATCTGTATAGTCCACCTGTTAAAATCATGAGTAAAAGTAATCTACGTATAGGTAGTACATTTGAGTATTGTTGGCTATTCACAGGATAATTTCTTTCTGGAGTGGTGTAACTTCTTTCTTTGGACACATAAGCTTCATTTTGTGGAATATTTTCTTGGACATTATCTTGTTCTGTATTTTGTGATTCCGGGATTTGACTTAATTGTTTCCCACAGTAGGGACAGATGCTTACATCTGCAGGTATTTTTTTCCCACAATAAATACAGAATTTAGTTTCTTGAATCATTTTTTCACCTATTGAAAAATAATATGATTTTTTACTTATTTTAAGCAATTTTATTTTAGTTTTATTAAAAAAGCATAATAATTAATTTTTTATTATTATTTTTAATATCTATTTTTTTTTTTAAAAATTTTAGACATTATTTAATAAATTTATATTTAAATATATTTAACTTTTTCTAATTTTAATTATTTTAAAAGCTCTTTTTCAACTATAAATTCTTCTTTTTGGATTAAATTTGTTTAATATATTTTTTTTATTTATTGGCTTTTCTAATTTATTATTTATATAATTTAAATGGGAAAATCATATTTATTTTTTTTATTTAATTGAGTTTTAAATAAAATTTATTTTTTAGAAAGAATTATATATTTTATTGAATAAAGTAGTAT
>NZ_LWMV01000045.1 GCF_001639295.1 Methanobrevibacter curvatus
AGATTTTTATTTACATTATTTTTATTATATATATACTAGATTTAGATATTCTTTGAAAAAAATTAAATATTTTAAAAATATTTAAATATTAAAAAATATAATATAATTAATAATTATTATAATAACTAAATAAAAAATATTAAACTTGTGATTAAATGGAATGTAACTTTGATGAAAATGATTTAATATGGTCTTTTCATAAATTGAAAAATTTAGTATATAAAAAGCTTCAGAAAGGACTTCAAAAATATGGGATTACTATTACTCAATGGACTATAATGAATTATATTTATAAAAATCCAGGCATTAATCAGAAAAAAATTAGTGATATGTTAAAAAAAGACAGAGGAGAAATTAGTAGAAACTTAAATAAACTTGGAAATCTTGAAATAATTGAAAAAAAAATTTCTTACCATGATAAAAGAGAATATTTAATATATTTAACTAATGAAGGTGAAAAAATACTTTTGAAAACATGTTGTTTAGTAAAAGAGTTAAATAAAGATTTAGAAAAAGGTTTTAAAAAAGAAGAAATTAAAAAATATCAAGAATTTATAAATAAGATTATAATTAATGTAAAAAATACTGAAAAATGAAAAATCAAAACTATTTGAAATTTTTTATAATATTATAGTTGATAAAGTCAACAAAATTTTTAATTAAAATATTAAAAATATTTTTAAATAAATTATTATATGAAAATAAGATAATAAAAAAGAAAAAAACGAAGAAAATAATTAAAAAACAATGAGATTAATAAAAATATTAAATGTTTATGTATTATACTTTTGATTAAAAAACATAATAATTTTCAAATTACATTTTATAATTTATATTAGATAACTTAAGGTATATTTTAGATAGAATTTAGATAGTATTTAGGTATTATTTAGGTATTATTCTTTATGTATTACTTTTTATAGAATTATTACTATTTTTTATATTTTTTTATTTTAATTTAAAAACTGTATACTGTTCTTATATTACTTAATTTTCAATTTAAACTTTTTTTTATATATTAATTGATTTTTTTAATAAACATTATTTCTTTTTTTAATAAAATTATAAATATTTATAATATCATTTTTGCTAAAAGTATTACTTTTCATAATTTCAAAGACTCTTATTGCTTTTGTGATTGTTTTAATAGTAAATTATGATTTTTTTTGTAATATAAGCCTAATAACTTCTTTTTTATCATTTTAAAGAATATTTTTTTCAATGAATTTTCAGAAAACTTTAAATAATTATTACTATATTGATATAATATGTTAATTAGTTGGCTTAAATAGATTGAGTTTATTTTAAAATATTTTAACCATTCAATTTTGTATTTCAAATATTTTAATTATCAACTTTAATCTAATATGTGAAAAATAATTAATTAGGTTAAAAATTTTTAATTCTAATTTTTAGTTTATATATTCACTACAACCTATTGTTAACTACTATATGTATTTTATATTAATGAAATAGATTATAATTATTTATAACTTACCTTATTTATATTTTTGATTGTTTTATATTAATAAAATTAAGCTATTAAATAAATTAAGCTATTAAACTAAATTAAGACATTATAAATTAAGCTATTATAGATTAAACTATTAAATAACTTAAATTATTAAATAAATTAATTATAGTTTATTAAAAAAATAAGTGTAAATTATTAGAAAAAATAAGTGTAAATACTTGAATTAAATGTTAATCAAGAGTTAAAATTTAAAAAGGAGAAAATAAATCATGAAAAATAAGATAAAAATTAGTATGATTGTATTAATTGTTTGTTGTTTGCTGATATTTACAACAAATACTATCAATGCTAGTGAAATTAGTATTAATTCAACTAATGGAACCTTAAAAGATAGTATTAATAATATAACTGCTGGGGATGAAGGAATTATTAAATTAGCTGCTGGGACTTATAAAGGTGAGAATAATGTTAATTTAACAATAAATAATAAAAAAATTATAATAATAGGTAATTCCAGAGATAAAACTATAATTGATGGTGAAGGAGCTAATTGGAATAGTAATTGGTTATTTAATGTAAGTTCTACAGGCTCATTATCTTTAATAAATATTACTTTAAAAGGGTTTACAAGTTCAGGTGCTTTAACTGACAGTGCAGCAATTAGAAATGAAGGAGACAATTTATATATTTCTGGTGTGACTATAAAAGAATCTTATCCTCAAAAAGGTGCTACAAATAATATTAAACCTGCATTAATATGGAATAGTGGTGACAAGCTTCTTATTGAAAATAGTTTAATAATTAGTCCAGGGATTTTTGAAGGCCCATCTAGAACTATTTACAATGAAGGACAATTTGGAACTATAGACAATATTACAATATATAATCCTAATAGATATGGAATTGATAATGTTGGGAATTATTTTACAATTAAAAACTCATTTTTAAGTGAAACTAATCCTTTAGCAATATCTTCAATGGTTTGCTGTCCTATTCAATCTGATGCAAATCATACATTAATTACAAATATTACTGTCAGCAACTTTCCATGTTGTCCTATTGCATTTGATGGAAACAATATAACAGTATCTTATATAAAGTCATATAATAATTCCGAAACAATAAGTATGGCTGCTAGTAATGTAAGGATTTTACACTCTTACTTTGAAGGTGGCAGAGACTCTGGTATTTCTATTAATGGAGGATATAATATATTAATAGAAAATAGTACATTTAAAAATTGCGAAGATTCTGGAATTAACAATGCCCCATCAGCTGCAGCAGATAATCCAGCATATAATGTGACTGTTAAGGATTGTGTTTTCCAGTCAAGTACTAGAGCCATAAAAAATGCTGGAGATAATTTTACCCTATTAAATTCAAATTTCACAAAAAATACAGGAGATTATGGTGCAGGAGTCTACAATAGAGCTAAAAACTTTTTAATAGATAATTGTATATTTAAAGATAATTATGCAGATAATGGTGGAGCAATCTATCAAGATGAAAATGGAACTATGAATATTAAAAATTCCAAATTCTTAAATAACAAAGCAGAATATGGAAGTGGAATATATTTAGAAAATAGTGAAATAAATATATCTAAATCCGAATTTATTGATAATAATATATATAAAGGCACTAAAGGAGTATATAAAGAAGATTCAAATAGCTACAGTACCAATTTACTCATATTAACTGCATTTCAAGCTATAAATGGAGGAAAAGTTACAATAAAAGCAAAATCCGCTGGAATTAATGGAGCTATTGTATCTGGTCAAAGTATAACTCTTAAAATAGGAAAAATATCAATTAATAGTAAAACTGACTCAAATGGGATAGCAACATTCACATATACACCTACAAGTACTGGGAAATTAAATTTCCAAGTTTTATCAAGCGATATAAAACTAGTTTCTACACAATACAAAAAAGCATCAAATTCAAGTTATATTGCTGATGTTAAACTAGCTATTCTTAAACAAATATCAGATGAAACTAAGACAATTAAAAAAGGTAAAACTTATACTAAAACTATTCAATGGAAAAATACAGGCAATATTGCTGGATCAAAAGTTGTTACAATTGATTTAAAAAAATATAAACTTATCCATGCATCATATAAGTTTGCTAAAAAAGTTTCCCTTAAAAATGGTAAGTTAACAGTGAAATTTAATTTAAATAAAGGATCCACAGGAAAAGTTATACTTACCTTAAAAAAATAAAATAAAACGAAATACTAATAGCTAATCTAATAGATGGAAAAATTAGTATTAAATACTTTTTTTGTTTTTTTTAAAACAAAATTATAAAAAAAT
>NZ_LWMV01000046.1 GCF_001639295.1 Methanobrevibacter curvatus
TAAGATTAGTAGTATTATCAGGAGTACTACTATTATCACCAGTATTATTCTCATTAACACCAGTAACATTACCAACATTCACAACACTACCAATACCATTCAAACGAACAAGAATATCCAAAACAATACTCTCACCATTAGCCAAAGTGTTAATATTCCAAACACCAGTACTTGCATCATAACTAGTTCCACGAGGAGTTGTACTATTAATATAAATCAATCTACTATCTAACCTATCAGTAATGAGCAAACCAGTAGCACCATCAGGACCAAAATTAGTCACATTAATAGTATACAAAACAAATACACCATTTAAGACAGATCCAGACACATTAGATGTTTTTACAACACTAATATTCACAGTAGGAACAACAGTAAGATTAGTAGTATTATCAGGAGTACTACTATTATCACCAGTATTATTCTCATTAACACCAGTAACATTACCAACATTCACAACACTACCAATACAATTCAAACGAACAAGAATATCCAAAACAATACTCTCACCATTAGCCAAAACACCAATATACCATACACCAGTACTTACAACATAACTAGTTCCACGAGGAGCAGTACTATTAACATAAATCAATCTACTATCTAAAACATCAGTAATAACCAAACCAGTAGCACCATCAGGACCAAAATTAGTCACATTAATAGAATACAAAACAAACACACCATTCAAAACAGATCCAGACACATTAGATGATTTAACAATACTAATATTCACAGTAGGAACAACAGTAATATTAGTCTCATTATCAATATTACTACTATTATTACCAGTATTATTCTCATTAACACCAGTAAGATTAGCAACATTCACAATATTACCAACACCATTCAAACGAACAAGAATATCCAAAACAATACTCTCACCATTAGCCAAAACACCAATATTCCAAACACCAGTAGCAACATCATAACTAGTTCCACGAGGAGTGGTACTATTAATGTATATTAATCTACTATCCAACCTATCACTAATAACCAAACCAGTAGCACCATCAGGACCAAAATTAGTCACATTAACAGTATACAAAACAAACGCACCATTCAAAACAGATCCAGACACATTAGATGTCTTAACAATACTAATATTCACAGTAGGAACAACAGTAATATTAGTCTCATTATCAATATTACTACTATTATTACCAGTATTATTCTCATTAACACCAGTAAGATTAGCAACATTCACAATATTACCAACACCATTCAAACGAACAAGAATATCCAAAACAATACTCTCACCATTAGCTAAAACACCAATATTCCAAACACCAGTAGCAACATCATAACTAGTTCCACGAGGAGTGGTACTATTAATGTATATTAATCTACTATCCAACCTATCAGTAATAACTAAACCAGTAGCACCATCAGGACCAAAATTAGTCACATTAATAGTATACAAAACAAACGCACCATTCAAAACAGATCCAGACACATTAGATGATTTAACAATACTAATATTCACAGTAGGAACAACAGTAATATTAGTCTCATTATCAATATTACTACTATTATTACCAGTATTATTCTCAGTAACATCAGTAAGATTAGCAACATTCACAATATTACCAATACCATTCAAACGAACAAGAATATCCAAAACAATACTCTCACCATTAGCCAAACTACCAATATTCCAAACACCAGTGCTTGCAATATAACTTGTAAACCTTGGAGATGTACTGTTAATATAAATCAATCTACTATCTAAAACATCAGTAATAACCAAACCAGTAGCACCATCAGGACCAAAATTAGTCACATTAATAGTGTACAAGATATAAGCACCATTTAAGACAGATCCAGATACATTAGATGATTTAACAATACTAATATTCACAGTAGGAACAACAGTAATATTAGTTTCATTATCAGGAGCACTACTGTTATTACCAGTATTATTTTCATTAACATTAGTAACATTAGCAATATTCACAATATTACCAGTACCATTTAAGCGGACAAGAATATCCAAAACAATAGATTCACCATTAGCCAAATTACCAATACTCCAAACACCAGTACTTACAACATAATAAGTAAACCTTGGAGATGTACTGTTAATGTATATTAATCTAGTATCTAACTTATCAGTAATAACCAAACCAGTAGCATTATCAGGACCAAAATTAGTCACATTAATAGTGTATAAAACAAGTACACCATTTAAGACATTACCACTTACATTAGAGGTTTTAACAACACTAATGTTCACAGTAGGAACAACAGTAATATTAGTAGTATTATCAGGAGTACTACTATTATTACCAGTATTATTCTCAGTAACATTAGTAAGATTAGCAACATTCACAATACTACCAGTACCATTCAAACGAACAAGAATATCCAAAACAATACTCTCACCATTAGCTAAAGTGTTAATATCCCAAACACCAGTACTTGCATCATAACTAGTTCCACGAGGAGTGGTACTATTAATATAAATCAATCTAATATCTAAAACATCAGTAATAACCAAACCAGTAGCACCATCAGGACCAAAATTAGTCACATTAATAGTATACAAAACAAATGCACCATTCAAAACAGATCCAGACACATTAGATGATTTAACAACACTAAGATTCACAGTAGGAACAACAGTAATATTAGTTTCATTATCAGGATTACTACTATTATTACCAGTATTATTCTCAGTAACATTAGTAACATTCGCAATATTCACAATATTACCAGTACCATTTAAACGAACAAGAATATCCAAAACAATACTCTCACCATTAGCCAAAGCACCAATACTCCAAACACCAGTACTTGCAACATAGAAAGTAAACCTTGGACTTGTACTGTTAATGTATATTAATCTAGTATCTAACTTATCAGTAATAACCAAACCAGTAGCATTATCAGGACCAAAATTAGTCACATTAATAGTATACAAGATATAAGCACCATTTAAGACATTACCAGACACATTAGATGATTTAACAACACTAATGTTCACAGTAGGAACAACAGTAATATTAGTTTCATTATCAGGAGTACTGCTATTATTACCAGTATTATTTTCATTAACATTAGTAACATTAGCAATATTCACAATATTACCAGTACCATTCAAACGAACAAGAATATCCAAAACAATACTCTCACCATTAGCCAAACTACCAATATTCCAAACACCAGTACTTGCAACATAAAAAGTAAACCTTGGAGATGTACTGTTAATGTATATTAATCTAGTATCTAACTTATCAGTAATAACCAAACCAGTAGCATTATCAGGACCAAAATTAGTCACATTAATAGTGTATAAAACAAATGCACCATTTAAGACAGATCCACTTACATTAGAGGTTTTAACAACACTAATGTTCACAGTAGGAACAACAGTAATATTAGTAGTATTATCAGGGGTACTACTGTTATTACCAGTATTATTCTCAGTAACATTAGTAACATTTGCAACATTCACAATACTACCAGTACCATTCAAACGAACAAGAATATCCAAAACAATACTTTCACCATTAGCCAAAGTGTTAATATCCCAAACACCAGTACTTGCAACATAACTAGTTCCACGAGGACTAGTACTATTAATATAAATCAATCTACTATCTAAAACATCAGTAATAACCAAACCAGTAGCATTATCAGGACCAAAATTAGTCACATTAATAGTATACAAAACAAATATACCATTTAAGACAGATCCAGACACATTAGATGATTTAACAACACTAAGATTTACAGTAGTGACAACAGTAATATTAG
>NZ_LWMV01000047.1 GCF_001639295.1 Methanobrevibacter curvatus
TGAATGGTACTGGTAATATTGTTAATATTGCTAATGTTACTAGTTTGAATGAGAATAATACTGGTGATTGGTATGCTATTACTCCTGAGGTAGGTCAGAATACTACAATTCTTCCTGCTGTGAATCTTAGTATTACTAAGAGTGCTAATGTGTCTGGTGCTAATAATGGTGAGTATGTTTTGTATATTGTTAGTGTGACTAATTTTGGTCCTGATATTGCTACTGGTTTGTTTATTCGTGATATTTTAGACTCTAGATTAGTTTATACTGGATCTAGTGCTAGTGCTGGCTTTTACAGTTCTGCTAGTGGTTTGTGGAATATTGGTAATTTGACTAATGGGGATACTGCTACTTTGAATATTACTGTTATGTTGAATGGTATTGGCAATATTACTAATGTTGTTAATGTTTCTTCTCTTAATGAGAATAATACTGGTGATAACCAGTCTAATACTGTTCTTATTGTTGTGGGTTCTACTGTGAATCTTAGTATTACTAAAAGGTCTAATGTAAGTGGTAATGTTTTAAATGGTGCATTTGTTTCTTATATTATTAATGTAACTAACCACGGTCCGAACACTGCTACTAATTTAGAGCTTGTCGATGTTTTAAACTCTAGTTTAATCTACATTAATTCTTCTACTACTAACAGTGAAGGCAATTACAGTTCACCTAGTGGTTTGTGGAGAATTGGTTCTTTAGCTAGTGGTGCTACTGCTACTTTAACTATTATTGTGAGGTTAAATGGTACCGGTACTATTTTTAATGAGATTAATGTTACTAGTTTGAATGAGTCTAATGTTGGTGATACTTCTGCTAACACTTCTAACTCTGGTAATATTACTGTTGTTCCTACTGTGAATCTTAGTATTACTAAGAGGTCTAATATTACTGGTAGTACTATTTTAAATGGTGCTTTTGTTTCTTATATTATTAATGTGACTAATAATGGTCCTGATGGTGCGACTGGTTTGGTTATTACTGATATTTTAGATCCTAAATTAATTTATAATCATTCTAGTGCTTCTGGTAGTGCTGATCAGTATAATCCAACTACTCAAGTTTGGAATATTGGTACTTTGGCTAATGGTGCTAGTGCTAATTTAAATATTACTGTTAGGTTGAATGGTACTGGCAATATTTTGAATATTGCTAATGTTACTAGTTTGAATGAGAATAATACTGGTGATTGGTATGCTATGAGTCCTGAGATAGGTCAGAATGTTACTGTTCTTCCTACTGTGAATCTTAGTATTACTAAGAGGTCTAATGTGTCTGGTACTGTTTTGAATGGTATTTTTGTTAAGTATACTGTTAATGTGACTAATTTTGGTCCTGATGCTGCTACTGGTTTTGGAATGGGAGATGTTCTAGATGATAGATTGATTTATAACTCTTCTAATTCTTCTCGCTCTGGAGCAGATTATGATCCAAACACTAACATATGGAATATTGGTACTTTGGCTAATGGTGAAACTATTACTTTAGACATTGTTGTTATGTTAAATGGTACTGGTGATATATTTAATGAGGCTTATGTGTCCTCACTTAATGAGAATAATACTGGTGATTGGTCTGGCAGTACTTCTTCTGAATATCTTACTGTTACTCCGACTGTGAATTTAAGTATTAATAAGAAGTCTAATGTAAGTGGGTCTGTCTTAAATGGCATACTTGTTTTGTATACTATTAATGTGACTAATTTTGGTCCTGATAATGCGACTGGTTTAGTTATTACTGATAGGTTAGATAGTAGATTAATATACATTAGCAGTACCACTCCTCGTGGAACTAGTTATGTTGCAAGTACTGGTGTTTGGAATATTAATACTTTGGCTAGTGGTGAGAGCATTGTTTTAGACATTGTTGTGAAACTTAATGGTACTGGTAGTATTGTAAATATTGCGAATGTTACTAATGTTACTGAGAATAATACTGGCAATAATAGTAGTACTCCTGATAATACTACTAATATTACTGTTGTTCCTACTGTGAACATTAGTGTTGTTAAAACCTCTAATGTAAGTGGCAATGTCTTAAATGGCATATTTGTTTTATACACCATTAATGTGACTAATTTTGGTCCTGATAATGCTACTGGTTTGGTTATTACTGATGTTTTGGATAGTAGATTGATATACATTAATAGTACCACTCCTCGTGGAACTAGTTATGATGCTAGTACTGGTGTTTGGGATATTAACACTTTGGCTAATGGTGAGAGTATTGTTTTGGATATTCTTGTCCGTTTAAATGGTACTGGCAGTATTGTAAACATTGCTAATGTTACTAATGTTACTGAAAACAACACTGGAAATAATAGTAGTACTCCTGATAATACTACTAATATTACTGTTGTTCCTACTGTGAACATTAGTGTTGTTAAAACATCTAATGTGTCTGGATCTGTCTTAAATGGCATACTTGTTTTATACACTATTAATGTAACTAACTATGGTCCTGATAATGCGACTGGTTTGGTTATTACTGATGTTTTAGATAGTAGATTAATATACATTAACAGTACAAGTCCAAGGTTTACTTTCTATGTTGCGAGTACTGGTGTTTGGAATATTGGTGCTTTGGCTAATGGTGAGTCTATTGTTTTGGATATTCTTGTTCGTTTGAATGGTACTGGTAGTATTGTGAATGTTGGTAATGTTACTGGTGTTAATGAGAATAATACTGGTAATAATAGTACTCCTGATAATACTACTAATATTACTGTTGTTCCTACTGTGAACATTAGTGTTGTTAAATCTTCTAATGTGTCTGGTAATGTTTTAAATGGTGCTTACATCTTGTATACTATTAATGTGACTAATTTTGGTCCTGATAATGCGACTGGCTTAGTTATTACTGATGTTTTAGATAGTAGATTAATATACATTAACAGTACAAGTCCAAGGTTTACTTTCTATGTTGCGAGTACTGGTGTTTGGAATATTGGTGCTTTGGCTAATGGTGAGAGTATTGTTTTGGATATTCTTGTTCGTTTGAATGGTACTGGTAATATTGTGAATATTGCTAATGTTACTAATGTTACTGAGAATAATACTGGTAATAATAGTAGTAATCCTGATAATGAAACTAATATTACTGTTGTCACTACTGTAAATCTTAGTATTGTTAAAACATCTAATGTATCTGGATCTGTCTTAAATGGCATACTTGTTTTATACACTATTAATGTGACTAATTTTGGTCCTGATAATGCGACTGGTTTGGTTATTACTGATGTTTTGGATAGTAGATTGATTTATATTAATAGTACTAGTCCTCGTGGAACTAGTTATGTTGCAAGTACTGGTGTTTGGGATATTAACACTTTGGCTAATGGTGAGAGTATTGTTTTGGATATTCTTGTTCGTTTGAATGGTACTGGTAGTATTGTGAATATTGCGAATGTTACTAATGTTACTGAAAACAACACTGGAAATAATAGTAGTACTCCTGATAATACTACTAATATTACTGTTGTTCCTACTGTGAATATTAGTGTTGTTAAATCATCTAATGTGTCTGGATCTGTCTTAAATGGCATACTTGTTTTATACACTATTAATGTAACTAACTATGGTCCTGATAATGCAACTGGTTTGGTTATTACTGATGTTTTGGATAGTAGGTTAATATACATTAACAGTACA
>NZ_LWMV01000048.1 GCF_001639295.1 Methanobrevibacter curvatus
GATCAAAAGGTCTTCTCAAAAATAAAGAAAAATAATTTAAAACAAACTTTTAAAAAAAGTTTGATCAAAAGGTCTTCTCAAAAATAAAGAAAAATAATTTAAAACAAACTTTTAAAAAAAGTTTGATCAAAAGGTCTTCTCAAAAATAAAGAAAAATAATTTAAAACAAACTTTTAAAAAAAGTTTGATCAAAAGGTCTTCTCAAAAATAAAGAAAAATAATTTAAATATAAGTTGTTTACAGATTATAATTATTTTTAAATATTTATTTTTTATAAAAATATGCATTAATAATTTACAGGGGTTTTAATCTATTAGTTAAACATCTGCTTAAAAAAATTGTAAAAATTAAAAAATTATAAAAAAAGTAAAATAAATAATAGAATAAATAATTTTAAAATAAACACTTACTTATGGGCAAAATAGAAAATTAAGGTGTAATCCTTGATTTCATCTAGTCTTGCAAACCCTACTCTTTCAAATTGAACAATGTCCCCTATTTTTAAGTTCTTACATGCAGACTCAGACAATCCTTCAATAGTTGAATTATCACTTAGTACAATTTTTGTTTTAACTGGATCAGTAGCTGGAACCCACTGTATTATTCTCATCTTTTTCTCTTTAGCCTCTTCAAAGCTTTTACTACTATAAACAACGGGATTATCACTAGATTCAAGATTTATATCTATATTTACTCCGTCCATTAATCGAGATAAGCCATTTTTAAAATCAACACCAGCCAAATACACTTCATTTGATAAAACTAATTTTCTATTACCTCTATCTATAAAATCAGGATGTAATGGTCTTTCAATGATAACAGAATTATTATTTAAATTATTTTTACTAAACACATCTTTTACATCAAAATCTGTAATTTTGACCAGTTTAGGATTTTCTACAAAAAAGTACCTGTTTGCTTCTTTTTCTAAATAATTTCTATTTAATCCATAGATTTTTTTCCAGCTAATAGCTGAATCAGACATTTTTACTCCAATTTCTATCATCAAATCATGAATTGTTTTTGCTTTAACTCCCCGTCTTCCAATGGCTCTTAAAGTACCAAGACGAGGATCATCCCATCCACTGTATTGCCCATTTTCAATTCCTTTTAATGCATTAGAAGTACTTAAAGCGATATCTTCCATTTTTAATCTACCATAGTGAATAAATTCAGGAACATCCCATTGAAAATGTTGATAAAGATATTTTTGCTTTTCACTATTTGCTAAATGATCTTTTCCCCTTAATACATAAGTCATTCCCATTAAATGATCATCAATGGCTACAGAAAAATTCATCATTGGATAAACTCTATATTTATTGCCAATACGGGGATGTTCTTCATCAACTAGTCTCATTGCAACCCAATCACGAATAGCTGGATTTTTATGTTTTATATCAGTTTTTACTCTTAAAACAGCATCCCCTGCATTCATTAAATGAAATTTTTCCCATCTTTTAAGATTTTCTTCTGCAGATAAATCTCTACATGAGCAAGCCATTGAGTCATCTTTTAATTTTTTAAATGAATCTCCATCACAAGTGCACATATAAGCTCCACCCATTTCGATTAATTTAACTGCATATTCATAGTAAATTGGAAACCTATCGCTTTGATAATAAATCTCATCAAAATTTACACCAAGCCATTTTAAATCCTCTTGAATCATATCATATGCTGGAAGATAAACTCTTTTAGGATCAGTATCTTCAATACGAAGAATTAATTTGCCATTATACCGTTTAACATATTCTCTATTAGGAACAGCTGCTCTAGCATGACCTATATGAAGTGGTCCACTAGGATTAGGAGCAAAACGCATTACAACATTATCATGAGAACCAGGCAATCCATCTAATCCTTTAGATTTAACTTGTTTTCTCTTTTTATCTGTTTTTTCAAGCCCTAAATTATTTAATTCCTCAATTTGCTCCTCAACAGACATTGAATTAACTTTTTCAACAATATCGCCAGCTATTTGGCTAATTTCTTTTCCTTTGCTTCTAAGTTCTGATTCATTAGCCATTATTGAACCAATAACTGCTTTAGGATTGGCTTTTCCTTTATGTTGGCTTGCATTTAAAAGTACATATTTAAAAACTATTTTCTCTAAATCATTCATAAAATCACTGATTATCCAATTAAATATCTATTTTCTATCATATCTATATAAAGGCAGTAGAATAAATGTATTTTGTGTTTTTAGAAAAAAGACATAATTATAATAAATCTTTTTTACAACCTTTTCTTAACATATTTTCAAAAAAGAGATAAAAATTAAAAAATTAAAAAATTAAAATAAATAAAATATTAAAATAAATAAAATAATTAAAAACAAATAAAATAATTTAAAATAAACTTAAAACAAACTTAATAAATTTAAAATAAAAAAAAAGAAAGGATATGTTAAAATATTATTTATGTACTCCGACCAATAACATAATCAGCAAGTTTTAAAAGAGTTTCTTTTGCATAAGAATCTTCAAAGTTGCTTAAAATTTTTTTTGCATCGTTTACATATGTTTGAGCAATATTTGATGCATATTCAATTGAACCATATTTATTAAATAAGTTCATGACTTGATCTATTTGTTCTAGTGAGTTATTCTCCTCTTTTAAAATTTTAAGAATTGTTTGTTTATCTTCATCATTAGCCTTTTCAAGTGCATTAACAACAATTAAAGTCATCTTTCCTTCAGCAATATCACTACCTATAGGCTTACCTAATGACTCTTCATCACTTGTTAAATCTAAATAATCATCATGAATCTGGAAGGCCAAACCAATAAGCTTACCATACTCATATAAAGTTGAAATATCGTTTAAATCTGCTCCACCAGCAATAGCTCCAATTTTTGTTGCAGCTGCTATTAATGCTCCTGTTTTTTTAAAAATCATATCTAAATAATCATCTTCACAGACTTCAAAATTGCCTTCAAAGCTCATATCTAATGCTTGACCTTCACAGATTTTTATACATGAATCAGCTATTGTATTTAAGGTTTCAAGAACTGCATCACTAGAAACATTAGGATTAGACTCCTTTAAACTGAGTGCAATTTCAAAAGCTTTTGAAAAGAGAATATCACCAGACAAAATAGCTAATGGCTCATCCCATTTTACATGAACAGCTGGTTGACCTCTTCTAACTTCATCATCATCCATTATATCATCATGGATAAGTGAAAATGTATGAATAAGTTCAATAGCTACACCAGATTTTACGGCATCAGATTCACTTCCACCAACTAATTGACATGTTAAAAGTGTCAAACCTGGTCTTAACATCTTTCCTCCCGCATTTGTTAAATAAATTGATGCATTTTTTAAATCTTGAGGAATAATATTTGATAGTGAAGCATCAATTTCATCTTTTATAATCGATGCAGATTTTTTTAAAGTTACAGTTACATCATCCATAATATCAACTTAAAGTTATTGGTTTGAATAAATTAATATAAAAAGTATAAAAGTTTAAAAAAAATATAAAAAATCAATTTTAATAATTACATTTATTAAATTTAATAATTGCATTTAATAATTATATTTAATAATTTAAAATATTTTTATTTAAAAATATATTCATATAACTT
>NZ_LWMV01000049.1 GCF_001639295.1 Methanobrevibacter curvatus
ATATATAATATATCTAATAACATATACAATATATTCAAAGAAAATTTCTGTAGAATATATTAATACATTTCAAGATTTATAATTGAGATCATAATTTTAAAGTATTATAAATTTTTAAAAGACGGTGTATCAAATTATCTAATTTAAAGAACCAAATGTTTTTTTTAAATTTTATTAAAAAAATGCTTTGAAATATTTAAAATATTTTAAAATAGTTTAAATAAAGAATCATTAGTTCATTTTACATATGTAAAGCAATTAGCAATTAATTGATACACAGTTTTTTAATGAATAAAAATCTATAATATTATTTAAGTTATTATATTTAAGTTAGTTAATTAAGTTATTAATTTAAGTTATTAATTTAGGTTATTATTAGGTTATTATTCACTGCTGTCAACTTAAGAATTTTTTTAAATTTTTTTTGAAATTGTATGGTTACCGACTTTGAAAATTAAAAATATATATTTTATAAGTTATATTTATAGTTTTCTATTTATTTAATATATTTTAGATACAATATTGAAATTATTATTTTATATTATATTTTAAATTATTATTAAATTATTATTAGGTTATTATTAAATTATTATTTTTAAACTAATGTTTAATAGAATAATTTAATATATGTGAAATATCTAAAAATATACAATATATTCAAAGAAAGTTTCTGTAGAATATATTAATACATTTCAAGATTAGTAATTGAGATCATAATTTTCAAAAAGCATTACAAATTTTTTAAAAAGCTGTACATCAATATCTAATTTAAAAAAAAACGAATGCTTTTTAAATTTTATTAAAAAATATAATTTACTAATTATTTAAAGATTATATATACAATATTGAAATTAATATTTTATATTACATTTTTAAATAATCAGGGCATAAGTGATGAAAACTTATTTTTTCAATTGAGTTATTATAATGGAAGTAAAAATGTATTCCATGTATTTAATAAAATTTAAATTTTTTGGATTATTACTAAAAATTGAATTTTGAATTTTTACAAAAATTTAAATCTATGAAACTATAATCAAATAAAATTTAAATTTTTTGGATTGTTACTAAAAATTAGATTTTTGAATTTTTACAAAAATTTAAATTTATGAGACCATAATTATAATTCATTTTTTACAATAGTTTTCAATAATAAACTTACTAAAAAAAATTAATAAGTTTATTATTCAAAACTACAATTAAATTAATGAATTGTGGAAGTTAATAAAATTCAATAAAAATTTTAAGAACATCTATTTTTTATTTAAATTTGGAAAAATAATTTGGAAAGATTATATAAAATTATATAGACCAAAAATTATGTCTTATAAATTTATAGCTTATCAATAATTTATCAATAATTTTCAAATATTTCACTTTAATCTGATTTTTAAATTGGTTTTAAACAAACTGAACTGTTTTATCAAAATTCTTAAAATAAATTTTAAATCATTGATAAAGATTAAAATATTTTTATTAGATTAATAAATGGTTGATAAAGTCTATAAATAAAGAATGATAATAAAAATAAAATATTAAAAAAATATCAGAAAATTAAAAAAAATTTAACAGGTAATAAAATGTCTTAATTACTAAAACAATAATTTAAAGTCTTATTTTGCATAATAAAGATATATAAATTAAATATTAATTTTATAAATTTGTATTTGTCAATATTTTTCAAATATTTATCCTTAATTCGATTTTTAAATTAATTTAATCTAAATAAAGCTATTTTATCAATTTATAATTAACAAATGCTACTATAATTTTCTAATAATAAATTTTAGGTTTTAAAATCATATGAAAGATTTTAAATATTTGTTAAAAAAAATATAACCATTAGAATTAAAGTAAATAATCATATAAAGAAAGTAAATTAATTAATATAAAAAAATTAGTTAATATAACTTATTAAATTAAAAATAAGTAAACAAATTTTTTTAAAATTATTTTACTTTTATATTATATGATTTTTCTTATATAAATAGTTTTGGTTGAAAATATCAATTATTGTAAGTGTCTCTTAAATTTTTAATTTCTATTTAAAAATTTTTAATTTTTTCAAATAGATATTTATTATTAAAAGTGTTTATTTTTAATATTAATTAAACAAAATAATTTAAATTAAAAATATAAAAATTTTAACATTTTTATATATAAAATTAAATGATTTAAAGTATTTTATTTAATAAATCAATGTTTTAAATCTAATTTATTTTTAAGATATTGTTTGAAAAAAATAAGTTGGTTGAAAAAATACTTGATAAATGCAATAAAAAAACTTATTAAAATAGTTGTAAATATTTAAAAAAAGATTAGGTTTATAAGTCAGAAAATATTGCTATCTATTGAAGTTAAAAAATTAAAAAATAAGTAAAAAAATGAGTGAAAAGTACAGTACATTACTTAAAAATATGACACATAACCATTCAACTTATATTATAAACTAATTTTAATAAGGTTTTAAATGATGTTTAAAGAATTTTTAAGAAATATTAGTGAAAAATTCAAAATCACGAAATATGTTGCAAAATTAGATGATATACCATAAGTACAAAATAAGTAGAGGAAGAATTAAAACAAAATAAGTAAAAAACAATAGCAAAATAAGTAAAAAATTAGACAAAATCAAATAAAAGCTATAATAAAATAAGTAAAAAAATAGTAAAAAAATAGTTAAAAAAATGGGATAAAGAGATAAATAAAATAATTATCTCAGAAAAAAATTTTATAAAAGAGGTAATATGAAGCATTACCTCTAAAATGTGTTTAAATTATTCTTTTTTTCTTCTATATAAAATAGTAAACATAGACAATAAAGCTAAAAGTAAGATAACTATAGGAACACCAGTATGTTGCATTCCAGAACTACCTTTAGGAACTATATTATCTTTAGCTAAAACTTTTACAGTAGCTGTATCTTGACTTGCACGATACATGTAATCTCCTGCAAATCTAGCAGTATACTCAAATGTACCCACTTTAGTAGTTTTATATGCAAATATAGCTATTCCTTTACTATTGGTATAGTTAGATCCAACTAGCTCACCATCAATATAGAACTTAATAAGTTTACCTTCTAATGGATCGTCTGTTAAGAAAGCTTTTAAAATCGCATAATCTCCAACATAAACAACTGCATCATATGCAAATAAATAAGTTTTATTTTTAACAACATCATAAGGAGTTATTGGTTTAAATTGATAATTAGAATAATTTGAACCAACATTAATAATGCCTGTACTCACATTAACTTCACTAACAACAAGACTAAGACCATTAACTCTAGCAACAACATCGAAACTAGTAGTTCCTCCATTATCAAGAGAAACTAAACTCCATTTAACAGTTTTTCCTTGGGAATTATAAACTCCATTATCAGAAGAACTTAAATAAATTAGAGAATTACTTAATAAGAAACTTACATCAGTAGAAGTTGCATCAGGACCATTATTCTTAACTGTAATAGTGTATTTAACTGTATCACCAG
>NZ_LWMV01000050.1 GCF_001639295.1 Methanobrevibacter curvatus
CTTTAAATAGTCTAAAATAAATATCTAGAAAAATTAATCTCTAAACTCTTATGTAAAAAATTTAAATATTATCATAAATAAATAAATTAGTAAGTTTTATTAATTTTATCATAGTTCTTCGTTTTATAATTTTATTTATATGATTTTATTTATATGATTTTATTTATATAATGTATATATTTTCTAATTTTTTTATAAATTATTTTAATTGTTTTTAATTATTTTTTTAATTGTTTTTTATAAAATATAATTTAGTGGTAAAATGGAAATAATTAGTTCTCAAGAAGATTTGTCAAAGGTCATGGAGAGGTCAAAAACTGATATAAATGATGTTATAGGCACTGTTCAAGACATAATAAATAATGTAAAACTTAAAAAAAATCAAGCATTAAAAGAATACACTAAAAAGTTTGATAAAGTAGAATTAAATGATTTTAAAGTTAATCACGAAGAAATTAAAGAAGCTTATGAGAATCTAGATGAAAAACTTATAAACTCATTAAAATTAGCCATTGAAAATATTGGACAATTCCATAAACTTCAAATTCCTAAAGAGTGGAAAGTAGAGTTAAAAAATGGAATTGAGGCAGGACAAATCATTAGACCTATTAACAGTGTAGGTTGTTATATTCCTGGTGGAAGAGCTGTTTATCCATCAACAATTATCATGACTGTAGTTCCTGCAAAAATAGCTGGTGTTGAAAGGATTGTTTGCTGTTCTCCTCCTCAAAAAAATGGTAAAATAGCTGATGCAATATTGGTGGCCGCTGATTTGGCAGGTTCAGATGAAATTTATAAAATTGGAGGATCGCAAGCAATAGCTGCATTGGCATATGGAACTGAAACAATTAAAAAAGTAGAAAAAATTGTAGGACCTGGAAATATCTTTGTAACAGCTGCAAAAAAGCTTGTATATGGTGACACAGACATTGATTTTCCAGCAGGTCCTTCTGAAGTCTTAATAATAGCAGATAGAACAGCTAATCCAAATTTTATTGCACATGATATTTTATCTCAAAGTGAACATGATCCAAATGCTTCCTGTGTTTTAGTAACTGATGATGAGGATATTGCATTTAAGACAAAAAAAGAAGTAGAATTATTATGCCAAAAAGCTGAAAGAAAAGATGTAATAAATCAGTCTCTTAAAAATCATGGTAAAATTATACTAACAAAAGAAATTAAAGAATCTATTGAGATTTCTAACAATTATGCTCCAGAGCATTTAATTATAATTACTAAAGATGATGAAGATGTCTTAAAAAAAATCAAAAATGCAGGATCAATTTTCTTAGGAAATTATTCTCCAGTTGCAGCAGGAGACTATGGGTCAGGAACTAACCATGTTCTTCCAACGGCTGGTGGTGCTGCAGTGTATTCGGGATTATCTACAGAATCATTTTTAAAGAAACCAACGGTCCAAAAAATTACTAAAGAAGGATTAGAATCATTAAAAGACATTATTATTCCAATTGCAGAGTATGAAGGTTTTTATGCTCATAGTAATTCTGTTAAATCTCGTTTAAATGATTTAAATTCAAATGAATAGCTTTTATTAAGATGCTTAATTTTTTATTCTCTTTTTTATAGTTGTTTTTTTATTTTATAATATTAGTTTTCTTATTTTATTTTTTATTTTTTATTTTAGTTTAAAGTTTACTGATTTTTATTTTTTATAATTTTTAATAACATTTTGGATGTGTTAAATTTATTTAAAAATAATTAAAGTTATATAGTATTTTTAATAAATTATTTATGAATATAAATTTAAAAATATTTTTTTAATAAAATACATAAATTTGAAATTATTATTTCAAACAACTGTAATTATTGGATTTTAACTTTATAAAAAGAGTTTTTACTAATATTTATCAATTAGCGGTGAATAAATGGCAAGTTTATTAAGTGATTTAAGAAGAACCCATTATACAAAAAATATAAATTCTAACTCTGTTGGAAATGAAATTACAATTATGGGGTGGGTTCACGAAATAAGAGATCTTGGTGGGATTATTTTTGTACTTATACGTGATAGAGAAGGTAGAATACAAATTACAGCTCCAACAAAACATGTAGATCAAGAAGTGTTAGATACAATCAGAAAACTTAGAAAAGAATCTGTTGTTTCTGTTAAGGGAAAAGTTCAAGATGCTGGAAAAGCTCCAAATGGTGTAGAAATTATTCCAACAGAAATAATTATTTTAAATGAAGCAAATCAACCATTACCAATGGATCCAACTGATAAGGTCAAAGCTGAAATTGATACACGACTTGATTCTCGTTTTATTGATTTAAGAAGAGAAAACATTACTGCAATTTTTAAAATAAAAAGCCAAATATTGCATAGTACACGAGATTTCTTTCAAAATAATGGATTTATGGAAATTAACACTCCAAAATTAGTTGCATCAGCAACAGAAGGTGGAACAGAACTATTTCCAATAACATACTTTGAAAGAGAAGCATTTTTAGGTCAATCTCCTCAACTATATAAACAAATGATGATGGCTGCTGGATTTGACAAGGTTTATGAAATAGCTCAAATATTTAGGGCAGAAGAACATGATACTCTTAGACACTTAAATGAAGCCATTTCTATAGATATGGAAGCTTCATTTTTAGATGATAAGGATGTTATGGATATATTAGAAAAATTAATTAACAAAGTAATCTATGATGTAATTGATACTGAAAATCATAGCTTGGAAATACTTGACTCTAAATTAGAACTTTGCGGTTGTCCATTCCCTGTTGTAAAGTATGATGAAGCTGTAGATATAATTAATTCAAAAGGTGTTGAAATGGAATGGGGTGATGACTTGTCCCGTGCAGCTGAAAAAGCTCTTGGAGAAGTTTATGATAATTTTTATTTTTTAACTGATTGGCCAACTGAAATTAAGCCATTTTATGTTATGCCTAATGAAAAAGATCCTACTATTAGTCATGCTTTTGATTTAATGTATAAAAATTTGGAAATTTCTTCTGGTGCAATGAGAGTTCATCAACATGACCTTTTAGTGGAAAAAATAAGTGAAAAAGGTTTAAATCCTGATTCATTTGGTAGTTATCTAAAATCTTTTGATTATGGGATGCCTCCACACTCTGGTTGGGGTGTAGGTGCAGATAGGTTAACCATGGTTCTAACTGGTGTAAATAACATTAGAGAAGCTGTTTTATTCCCAAGAGATAGAAGAAGATTAACTCCTTAATTTTTTTTTTTTTTTTTAAAAAAAAAAGAAGTAGCAAATGAATTATATAAAAATTTTTTTAAAATATTTCTTTATTAATTCTTAAGATGTTCTAAAATTCAAAATTTTAAATTTTAGATAATTTAAAATTAATTTTAAGTTGGTTAAATCTATTATAACTATTAATTGCAATTTTATTTAGTAAAATAACACTTAATAATTTATTAATTTATATTTAAAT
>NZ_LWMV01000051.1 GCF_001639295.1 Methanobrevibacter curvatus
TTATTAAATTGTCAATATTTAAATAGAAAAAAATCCTTTAAATTTATTATTAAATATAATATTTAATTTAAAATAAATAAGTTTTTCTAAAAAAATATTAGAATAAAAAATATATTAAAATAAAAAATATCTTAAAATAAAAAAAATATTAATAATAAATAAATACTAAAAACATTAAATTATAAAATATATAAATGATATTTGAATTTGTCTAGTGAGGAAGTTTTGGTATAAACTAGACATTTTTAAATGCTTGGTTCAAATTATTAAATTCATTTGAAAAAAAAATGAAGGAATGAAAAATATGGCAAAAAGATATCTTTATAATTCTGCCCCTAAACCTGTTAAATTAACAAAAGATGAGAAAATAAAAATAAATGCTATTGTTAAAGAAGAAATAGAAAAAAATGAAAAATTAAAAAAAGATGTTGCTCGTATTAATATAAAAGCAGGTCGTGTTTATTTTTATTTTTGGGATGAAATTGATGAGGATAGGAAATATATAGTCCCAATAATTGATGAAAAGTATATCGAATATATGTATGGACGTATAACAATTTTTGATAAAGAATTAAAAAATTGTACTTTAGATTGGCAAAGACATAATAACCAATGGATGCAACTAGGCGATGGATCTTTAGTTAGTTGTATTAATCAAATGGAAAAAAATTCATGGTTTCATACATAATTAATGAGAGGGATTTATGATGAGCGAAAAAATAGAAAAAACAATAAAAAGACTAAATAAACTAATAAAGGCAGGAAATTCTGCTAAAGCATTGAAAACAGGAAATAAATTCTTAAAAAAATACCCTGATAATTTAGATTTTGTTCTGATTAAATCAAAGATCTTATTTAATTTAGAAAAATATGAAGAGTTATATGAATTTTTAAATAGATATGATGAAGACATTTATGAAAATCTTGAACTTGTTAAATTAAAAACAAAATTATTACAACATTTTCAACTTATGGATGAGATAGTTAAGTTTGTTAACAAATCTTTAATTTATTATCCTGATGATTTGGAATTAAGGAATATAAATATAGACACTGTAGGAAACTATGTTGAAATAGAAGATGAAGCACTTTTACAAGAAATAGTTAAAGTAAATCCTAATAATTCTGAAGGCTATATCTCTTTAGCTTATGTATATATAAACTACGGTAGAGAAGATTGCTCTAAATATGATCAAGCTATCGGCTACTTTGATAGAGCTATTGAACTTCAAAAATCAGATCCATATTATGATAATGAGCCAACATGGCTTTACATTGATAAAGGTGATGCTTTGATTGAATCAAAAAAATATCAAGAGGCAATATCAACATTTGACTTAATTCCTGATGAAGATATAAATGCTGAAATTAAAATTAGACAAAAAGCCATTATTTATCGCAAAATTGGAGATTATGATAAAGCTTTAAAGCTTATTGACCTTGCTATTGAAAAAGATGAAGATGATGATTCTTATTTAAAAGAAATTAAAGGAACCATTTATTTATGTATGGAAGACTATGATTCTGCAATAGAATATTTTAATCAATCATCAGCAAAAGGTTGGGATGCTTCATACTATATTGCATTAGCTTTAAAAGGAAAAAAAGAATATGATAAAGCTATTGAATTTTTAAATAAAATTAAACATAATGAGTATTTACTTAAAAATGGTAAAACAGACTTTGAATATGAAAAAGCTCAAAAATTAATTAAAACAATAAATGATTTAATATAATGATTTACTCTTACTTTCAATGTTTGAAATTTTTATTATAAATTCTAGTTCTATAATATTGTTAAGACAATTTAATTATAAATGTTTATATGCTTTAAATTATATATTATAACAATATGAAACATAGAAAGTTAGAACTCAGAAAAAATGATTATAATTGCTTAAAAAAGATGGTTAAAAAAGAAAAAGAAATAAATAGGGCTAGAATTCTTTTATTGCTCAATAAAGATAAAAAAATAGAAGATATTGCTGATATTTTAGATATTGGTGTAAGCACTATTGCTAAAATTAAAAAAAGATACTTAGATGAAGGATTAGAATCTGCTTTAAATGATAAACCTCGTTCTGGTCAGCCAAAAAAATATGATGTTGAAAAAGAAACTGAAATAATAGCATTGGCATGTACTGATCCTCCAAAAGGACATAAAAGATGGAGTATTAGACTTTTAGCTGAAACTCTTCGTGAAAAAGAAGGTTTTGAAACACTGACTCGTGAATCTGTTCGAATCATTTTAAAAAAAACTCAACTAAGCCTTGGCTGAAAAAAATGTGGTGCATAAAAGAAATTGACGATGAATATCGAAAACGAATGTATACTATTTTAAAACTCTATTCTAAAGATTATGATCCTAAATATCCGATAATTTGTTTTGATGAGAAGCATAAGCATTTAACAGGAGATATTGTGGATAAAATTCCGATGAAACCTGGAAGTCCTGAAAAATATGATTATCAGTACAGTAGAAATGGAACAGCCAATATTTTTGTCGCCGTTGACTTTAAAGGCGGAAAAAGAGACATAACAGTTACAGACAGAAGAACTAAAGCAGATTTTGCTAATTACATCAAATATTTAGTTAATGATGTGTATTCTGATGCTAAACATCAGCGAATTGTTATGTATAACTTAAATACCCACACTTATCTTTCTATTCTTGAAAATTTTGAATATAAAGAAGCCATAGAGTTGATAAGCAAAATAACTTTTTATTACACTCCAAAACATGCCAGTTGGCTTAATATTGCCGAAATTGAAATTAATGTAATGGATACACAATGCACTGGAAGAAAAATAAGTAACAAAAACTTACTAATTAAAGAAACTACAGCTTATCAGAACTACAGAAATGAAAATAAATGTAAAATAAACTGGAATTTCACTAAAAAAAATGCTGATAAAAAATTATCAAAATACTATACTTAAATAAAAAAATATGAAAATTAAATTGTCTTAACAATATATTACTTAAATTTTACAACTGTTGGGTATGTATTCTATTATCCAATTTTTAAAAAGGGTTTATCGTCAATGATTTCATGAAAAATGTTTTTAAATAGATTTTTAAGCTCTGTTGTATCTTTAAAATAGATTTAAATGTGTTATAAAAATAATTTTTCAGAAAACTCATTAATTTCAAGTATCAAGCATGATAAATATGATCCCATTTTATTATAATAATTATATTATTCATACTAATGAGAATTTCTATAAACTCCAATAAAAATATTTTTTTATTATTTGTGTTTTTTTTACGAATTTATTTTATTTGTGTGCTATTTAAATTGGCATAGAAAGGTTTATATATGATAATATACATATTTAATAGTATGTATAACTTGAATAATTATTTTATAAATAAACAGTATGCAAAAGTTGAAGAATTAGGTGATCGTTTGGCTGATA
>NZ_LWMV01000052.1 GCF_001639295.1 Methanobrevibacter curvatus
ATGCCAGTCCAACTAAGAGTCTGACCTACTTTAACACCACTAGCATTATCACTAATATAAATCAAGCGATAATCAAGAACATCAGTTAAACTAATACCAGTAGCATTATCAGGACCATGATTAGTAATATTTATAATGTAAGAAACTAACTGAACATCCAAAGCACTAGTTACATTAACAGTCTTACTAACAGTTAAATTAATACTAGCATTAGTATCAACACTACTATTATTACCATTAGATGAGTTATCTCCAGTATTATTCTGATCTGACCCAGTAACATTCACTATATTTTTAATATTACCAGTACCATTCAACCTAACAATCAATTGAATGATATAAGATTTATTAGTGTTTATTGTGATGCCAGTCCAACTAAGAGTCTGACCTACTTTAACACCACTAGCATTATCACTAATATAAATCAAGCGATAATCAAGAACATCAGTTAAACTAATACCAGTAGCATTATCAGGACCATGATTAGTAATATTTATAATGTAAGAAACTAACTGACCATCCAAAGCACTAGTTACATTAACAGTCTTACTAACAGTTAAATTAATACTAGCATTAGTATCAACACTACTATTGTTACCATTAGATGAGTTATCTCCAGTATTATTCTGATCTGAACCAGTAACATTCACTATGTTTCCAATATTACCAGTACCATTCAACCTAACAACTAATTGAATAATATAAGACTTATTAGTGTTTATTGTGATGCCAGTCCAACTAAGAGTCTGACCTACTTTAACACCACTAGCATTATCACTAACATAAATCAAGCGATAATCAAGAACATCAGTTAAACTAACACCAGTAGCATTATCAGGACCATGATTAGTAATAGTAATAATATAAGAAACTAACTGACCATCCAAAGCACTAGTCACATTAACAACTTTACTAATGGTTAAATTAATACTAGCATTAGTATCAACAGTACTATTGTTACCATTAGATGAGTTATCTCCAGTATTATTCTGATCTGAACCAGTAACATTCACTATGTTTCCAATATTACCAGTACCATTCAACCTAACAACTAATTGAATAATATAAGACTTATTAGTGTTTATTGTAATGCCAGTCCAACTAACAGTCTGACCCACTTTAACACCACTAGCATTATCACTAACATAAATCAAGCGATAATCAAGAACATCAGTTAAACTAACACCAGTAGCATTATCAGGACCATGATTAGTAATAGTAATAATATAAGAAACTAACTGACCATCCAAAGCATTAGTTAGATTTACTGCTTTATTAATTGATAAATTAATGGCTGGATCAACATGGATTGTAGAGTTGTTGCTTTGTGTTTCGTTCTCACCTGTATTATTTTCCTCTGCACTAAGATTGGTTATATTATTAGTGATATTTCCTGTACCATTTAACTGGACAATGATAACAATTGTAGCATTACCACCAAGACTAATAGTTCCTGCATTCCATAAACCAGTGCTACTATCATATGTACCATTGCCAGTAGCATTAATAAAGATTAAACGAGGATCAAGAACATCATAAGCCACTACATTATGTGCTATATCTGGACCATGATTTATTATAATAAGAGTGTATTCAACTAATTCACCATTAAGAATAGATTTTGTTACATTTACAGTTTTACTAAGTGTAAGATTAACAGAACCATTAACAGTTACATTGGTGGTTTCATTGGTAGCATTACCCCCAGTATTATTTTCATTACTAGTCACATTAACAACAACATTACCAATAACACCAGTACCATTTAGTTGAGCAACAATGACCAAAGTAGCATTGCCATTAACACTAATGTTTCCTACAACCCATAAACCAGTCACATTATTGTATGTACCGTTACCAGTAGCATTAATAAATATTAATCTATCATCAAGTAAATCCACAGCAGTCACATTAGTAGCATTATCAGAACCATAATTAAAAATAACAATGGTATAAGTAACAAATTCCCCATCTAAAGCAGTACCAGTCACATTAACAGTCTTAACAACAGTCAAATTAATTGCTTTACTTGAGTTTAAAGTCTCATTTACTGTAGTATTACCAGTATTGTTTTCACTACTATCAACAGTTAAATTATTACTAATATTACCTGTACCATTAACACGGAACACAATGTTTAAAGTCACAGTCGTACCATTAGAAATATTACCCACATACCAAACATGATCAGTTTCATCATAGTAACCAGCATTAGTGGTGTTAGAGCCTGAAATGTAAAGTAAGTCTGGTCCAAAGACTTCATTAATATTCACATTGCTAGCATTATCAGGGCCATGGTTAGTAACAGTAATAGTGAAATTAACCAACTGACCATTCAAAACACCAGTCACATTAGCAACCTTAACAACAGTCAAATTAATTGCTTTACTTGAGTTTAAAGTCTCATTTACTGTAGTATTACCAGTATTGTTTTCACTACTATTAACAGTTAAGTTATTACTGATATTACCTGCACCATTAACACGGAATACAATGTTTAAAGTCACAGTTGTACCATTAGAAATATTACCCACATACCAAACATGGTTAGTTTCATTATAGTAGCCGGTATTAGTGGTGTTAGAGCCTGAAATGTAAATTAAGTCTGGTCCAAAGACTTCAGTAATATTCACATTGCTAGCATTATCAGGACCATGGTTAGTAACAGTAATAGTGAAATTAACCAACTGACCATTCAAAACACCAGTCACATTAGCAACCTTAACAACACTTAAATTAATTGCTTTACTTGAGTTTAAAGTCTCATTTACTGTAGTATTACCAGTATTGTTTTCACTACTATTAACAGTTAAATTGTTACTAATATTACCTGCACCATTAACACGGAATACAATGTTTAAAGTCACAGTTGTACCATTAGAAATATTACCCACATACCAAACATGGTTAGTTTCATTATAGTAGCCGGTATTAGTGGTGTTAGAGCCTGAAATGTAAATTAAGTCTGGTCCAAAGACTTCAGTAATATTCACATTGCTAGCATTATCAGGACCATGGTTAGTAACAGTAATAGTGAAATTAACCAACTGACCATTCAAAACACCAGTCACATTAGCAACCTTAACAACACTTAAATTAATTGCTTTACTTGAATTTAAAGTCTCATTTACTGTAGTATTACCAGTATTGTTTTCACTACTATTAACAGTTAAATTGTTACTAATATTACCTGTACCATTAACACGGAATACAATGTTTAAAGTCACAGTTGTACCATTAGAAATATTACCCACATACCAAACATGGTTAGTTTCATTATAGTAGCCAGTGTTAGTGGTGTTAGAGCCTGAAATGTAAATTAAGTC
>NZ_LWMV01000053.1 GCF_001639295.1 Methanobrevibacter curvatus
AAATAAAATTATAAGTATTTTATAATTTATTTTTATACTTTACTAATATAAACTATTATATTCTAATAATTAAGCATGATAATTGAAAAATAAATAAATAATTATTTAAATTATTATAAACATAATATTAAATGATTAATTTTTAATAAATGAAAATAGGATAAATAACTTAATAAATTGGTTAAATAAAGTTTTGATATAAATAAATTTAATATTAAATTATTTAATAATTTTAAATTGCATATAAATGCAATAATTATTATAATTAATTATCTATAATGCATTCAAATATATATTATGCTTTAAAAGATATATTAAAAGAGGATTACTTTTTATGATTAAAATAAACCCTGATTTATGTAAAGGATGTAATATATGTGTGGAATCATGCCCTAAAAAGGTCTATGAAAATTCAAATATTGCAAATAAAAAAGGTGTTCAAGTACCATTTCCTAAAAATATAGAAAACTGTGTTCAATGCCATCTTTGTGAATTAATGTGTCCAGATCAAGCAATTTTAGTGGAGGAAGATGATGAGTGAAAATGTTTTTATTCAGGGAAATGAAGCATGTGCAAGAGGTGCAATAAAAGCAGGATGTAGATTTTTTGCAGGATATCCAATTACACCTTCTACAGAAATTGCTGAAAACTTAGCTTTAAACCTTCCAAAAAACGGAGGAAGCTTTATTCAAATGGAAGATGAAATCTCTGCCGTTGGAGCAATAGTTGGTGCAAGTTGGAGTGGGCAAAAATCAATGACTGCAACCAGTGGACCTGGAATTTCACTTATGCAAGAGAATATTGGTTATTCCCATATAACAGAAACTCCAATTGTAATAGTAAATGTTCAAAGAGGTTCTCCATCAACTGGTCAACCTACAATGGCTGCTCAAGGAGATATGATGCAAGCAAGATGGGGTTCTCATGGAGATTATGAACCAATAGCTTTATCTCCTTCTTCTGTACAAGAATTCTTTGATTTCACAATTAAAGCTTTTAATTTATCCGAAAAATATAGAATCCCAGTAATTATTTTAGCAGATGAAGTTATTGGTCATATGCGAGAAAAAATAACAATTCCAGATAAAGTAAATACTTACAAAAGAAAAAAACCAAATTTGTCTAATGAGGAATTTTTACCATTTGATTCATATGATGATGGGACATATGAAATGGCTTCCTTTGGAGATGGATACAATTTATCAGTTACTGGATTAACACATACAAAAAATGGCTATCCAAGTCCATCAAATCCTAAAGATCATATAAAATTAGTAAAGAGATTAGTAAATAAAGTAATGAAAAATAAAAAGGATATTATAGATGTTAAAGAAGTTTTAACTGATGATGCAGATATTATTTTAATATCATATGGTGCTCCTATTCGTTCAATTGCTACAGCAGTTAAATTGGCAAGAAAAGAAGGAATTAAAGTAGGATACCTTAAAATTAACACTCCTTGGCCATTTCCAGAAGAAGAAGTAGAAAAAATGGCTAAAATAGCAAATGAATTAATAGTTGTAGAAATGAATTTAGGTCAAATAGTTCATGAAGTTGAAAGAGTAAGTAAAAACAATGCTAATGTCCATTTATTAGGTAAAATTGGTGGAGAACTCCATAAACCCAATGAAATACTCTTAAAAATTAAGGAGTTGATATAATGAGTGAAAACAAAAATTTAAATATTTCAGAAGACTCCTTAAAAAAAGACCATTATTTAAAAGAAGTGCCCTATTTAAAAGAAAATCCCTATTTAAAATATTTAAGAAAAGATAGATTACCTCATATTTTCTGTAGTGGTTGTGGAAATGGAACTGTTTTAAATAGCTTTTTAAAAGGATTAGAGCGAAGTAATGTAGATTTTGATAAAATAGCTATGGTTTCTGGTATTGGTTGTTCCTCTAGAATTCCAGGTTATGTTAAATGTGATTCACTTCACACAACACATGGAAGAGCTTTAAGTTTTGCTACTGGTTTAAAACTTGGAAATCCAGATTTAAATGTTGTTGTTTTTACTGGTGACGGTGATGCAGCAGCCATTGGTGGAAATCATTTGATCCATGCTGCAAGAAGAAATATAAACTTAACAGTAATCTGTATTAACAACAACATTTATGGAATGACTGGTGGTCAGATTAGTCCAACATCTCCAGAAGGTAGTGTTGGAACCACAGCACCTTATGGCTCTAAAGACTCTCCATTCAACTTATCTAAATTGGTAACAGCTGCAGGTGCATCATATGTTGCAAAATGGACAACTGCACATGCATTACCATTATCATTATCTATTAAAACTGCATTAGAAAATCCTGGTTTTTCTTTTGTTGAAGTAGCTTCTCAATGCCCAACTTACTATGGGCGCAAGAATAAATTAAGAACTCCAGTTGATATGATAAGGATATTTAAAGAAAAAAGTATTTTTAAAGCTATTGCTGATAAACAAAGTGAAGAAGAATTGTTTGGAAAAATCATCATTGGCGAGTATGTCAACAAACAAAGAAAAGAAATAAGCTCAGAAATTGAAAATCTCTGTTTAAATCAGTGTGGAGAAAAACCAAAACGAAAAACAGCTTATATTCTATAAAATAATAAGAATAATAATATTAACAAGCATAATAAATAAAAAAATAAAGCTAAAAAAAGAAAAAAATAATAAAAATAATAAAAATAGTAAAAATAATTATAAACATCAAAATAATGAGTGATTAAATGAGAAAAGAGATTAGAATTGCTGGATTTGGGGGACAAGGAGTTATTTTAGCAGGAATTATACTTGGTAAAGCAGCATCAATATTTGATGGAAAATATAGTGTTCAAACACAGTCTTATGGTCCTGAAGCTCGTGGTGGAGCATCAAGAACTGAAGTAATTATTTCAGACGAAGAAATTGATTATCCAAAGGTTCAAAATCCAGATATTTTAGTTGCAATGTCCCATGAAGCATTGATTAAATATTTATATGATTTAAAAGAAAATGGAATATTAATCATTGACCCAGACACTGTAGTTGAAGAAGAAATTGCTGATTTTGTCAAGCAAAATAATTTAAAGGTTTTCCATGCATGTGCAACGAAAACTGCAGCTGAAGAAGTTGGATTAAAAATTGTGGCAAATATTGTTATGATTGGAGCAATAACTAAATTTAGCGAAATTGTTTCATATGATAGTGCTAAAAAATCCATTTTATCAACTGTACCAAAAGGAACTGAAGATAAAAATCTAAAAGCCTTTGAAGAGGGCTATAATTTTAATTAAATCTCTAAATATTATTAATAAATTAAAAAAAAAAAAAAAAAAAAAAAAAAAAAAAAAAAAAA
>NZ_LWMV01000054.1 GCF_001639295.1 Methanobrevibacter curvatus
CAAACGATCACCTAACTCTTCAACTTTCGCATACTGTTTATTTATAAAATAATTATTCAAGTCATACATGGTATTAAATATATATATTATCCTATATAAACCTTTCTATATCAATTTAAAGAACACAAAAAAAAAATAAATTCACAAAAAAAATACAAATAGCAAATAAAAATATTTATATTGGAGTTTATAGAAATTCTCAATAATTTAAAAAATTTAAAGATGTTTGGTATGTTATTTTAGTATGTTTAGATGTTATTATAGTTAAATTTTGATTCTATCATTTTATCACAAATTATTTGAAATTCTTCATTAGTTATCTATCACTTCTATTCCATCTATATCTTTGAAATGTTTGTCAAAAGTAGCTATTTTTTTTATTCCTAATTTTTTCATTAAAGCTATGTAAACACAATCAAATAGTGGTAATCTTTTTTTATTTTCTTTTAATTCCTTAGAAAGTATTTTTAATCCGTCATCATAGAAATCATTGTCAATTAGAATTTTATAATCGCTATTTAATTCTTCATAAACTTCTAAAATTAAATTAATATCTTGTTTTAGTTTAAGATTCATAACTGTTATTAGTTCTGTAATTACAAGTTTTGAGATTAATACCTCTTCATCACCAAAAGATTTTAATATTTTCTTTGCTTTTTTGTGCTCTTTATTTTTTTCAACATATAAATGGATTAAAAAGTTGGCATCTAAAAAAATCATTTTAATACTCCATTTTTCTTACTTCCTCTAATGTTTTTGTAAGGTCAATTGGTTTTTTTGCTTTAATAATTCCTGCAAATTTCATTCTTCTTTCAGGGTCAGGGTTGTATGTATTTTTATTAGCTATTAAGTTTTCAGGTATTTTATTTTTTTCATCTTCTAATTCTAAGCCTTTTTTAAGATATTCTGTTATTATTTCAGTTTGTGTAGAGTTTTTATTTGTAGCAATGATTTTAATTGAATTAATAATGTCTCTATCAAGATTTAAAGTAGTTCTTAGCCTATTTTTAGTTTCCATTTTTTACACCATATTAATTATTAGTTTATACATATAACTATGATTTATCATATATAAATAATTATCTGCTTTTTAAATAAAAACATATTTTTAGATTTTTACTTGAAGAATTAAAAGTCATATAATCAAACACTAGTTTATTGGCAAAATATAATATTTTGATCATTGACTAAGATATCTTAAATTTCAATTAAAAGATTAATGAGAAGTATTGGAATAATGAAATTTACCAAAAAATAGGTATCATACTATAATGTTTTAATTTTTACAACTTATACTCAATTAATATTATAAAAAAAGATTGTACTGGGCTTAAAATTTCATGGACTTTCTAACACCGTATATAATATATTACCAAAGCTTTGTAATATGTTTATTGAATTTAAATTTTCAGAAATATCATCTTAAAATTCTTTTTTTTAAAAATTTTTCCATTAAATTCTTTGTAATTATAGGAAACCAAATGTTGTTAATGGAATATGAATTATATTGTCATGTTTTTGAATACTATTAAATCTATTAGATATTAAAATTCCATACTCACATTCATATTTATTAATAGCTATTTTTAATTGACTTTTAGTTTTTTTACCAATACCTACTTCTATTGGTACTAAATCATCTAATTTTGTTTTAATTACAAAATCTGTTCCTTTTTTTTCTGTAGGGAAGAATATTCCCATCATTCTAAAGCTTTTTTGTTTTATTTTATAAAGAGATGATGCAACATAATTTTCTGCTAATGCTCCAAGACATTTTCTGTTATTTAGATCGTGTCTTCCTAATTCATAGCTTATAGCAGCTTTTAATGAAGGTGAAAGAAAATAATATTTCCATGAAGATTTGATGGTTTTTGTTCCTTCAACCAATGGTTTAATATTAAAAATGATTTGGCTTTTTTCTAAAACACTTAGCATTTCATGAACTGTGCTTGAAGAAATAGATAGATAATTAGCTATTTTTTGAGTTGAGAATGTCCCAGGTCTTTGGCTTGCTAAATACAATAAAATTTTCATAAAATTAATATTTGAACTATTTTTAAATGTTTTAATTGAGGGAATATCATCATCTATAACTTTTTTAATATTATCAAATATATTTCTATAAGTTCTTTTTTCTTTAGAGTGTAATGAAAAAGGAAATCCATGTATTTTTAAAAATTCATTAAATTCAATGTTTAAATTTTTATTTAAAGTTCTTAATTTTTTAGAAGTCTTTTTTTCAAAATTAATAGCTTGATTTAGATATTTTTCTTCACCAAAATATATTAGATTTTCTAATATATTGGAAAAATTTGTACCAGTATTTATATTATATTTTAGTAAAAGATAATCATGAAAACTATTTGGGAAAATATATTCTTTAGAACTTCTTCGTACAATATCTCCATTCATTTCTAATTCAAGAGCAGATGATCCAGTAAATAGTAAAAAAATATTTTTTGTATAATCATATATTATTTTACCAGATAAACCCCAATTTTTATTATAATGGCATTCATCTACTAAAACAAAAATTTTTTTATCTAAATGTATTAAATTTGTTTTATGATTAAATTCTAAAAAATTCTCAACAATTTTCTGTAAATCTGTATCATAATACCTTAAGCGTTCCATAGATAAAAAAAGAATATTTTTTTCATTAATATTTTTTTTATTTGTCAAATAATCATGTATTTGTAGTAGAATTGTAGATTTACCAACTCCTCGAAGTCCAGGCATTACCACAAAACTGTTTGCATCATTTTCATTATTTATAAACTCATCTAAATATCCTTTAATCGTATAATATTCACTTCGATGATTAAAATTTCCTATTTTATTAATAAAAAAAGGTATTTCTTCTTGTTGATCATCAATATATTTATATAATTCTTCTTCAAAAGCCATTAAATCACCATATTTTTCATGAAAAATTTCATTAAATATATTATTAAAAACATTATTTATATATCTATTCGTTTTACCGAATGGTAGTTTATAAATAACTATTCGTTTTACCGAATAGATATATTGTTAAGACAATTTAATTTTCATATTTTTTATTTAAGTATAGTATTTTGATAATTTTTTATCAGCATTTTCTTTAGTGAAATTCCAGTTTATTTTGCATTTATTTTCATTTTTGTAGTTCTGATAAGCTGTAGTTTCTTTAATTAGTAAGTTTTTGTTACTTATTCTTCTTCCAGTGCATTGTGTGTCCATTACATTAATTTCAATTTCGGCAATATTAAGCCAGCTGGCATGGTTTGG
>NZ_LWMV01000055.1 GCF_001639295.1 Methanobrevibacter curvatus
TAATAAATATTTTTTTATATAATAAAATTATAAATGATTATTTTAAAAATTAAATATAATAAAAACTTATTTTTTAAAATAAATAAATTTTTCAACAAACCATTAATTCGAAAATTTTATTTCNGGACTATAGTTATTTTCATTTAGTTAATTTAAAATATTTATTTTATTTAGTTATTTTTCCTTTGGTTATTTTTATTTAATTAACTCTTGTTCAATGTGAAATATACCTATAAAAATATTAAAACCTTTTGAAAATGTGAATATTTTTTTAATTGGTTAACAATTTTATTTTAATCTCTATTAAAATTAAACTACTCTAGTTATAAAATTTACTTAATTATTTAAGGGTTTTCAACTAATTTTATTAAAAATTGAATTTCATCAGCTAGTTCAACCCAATTAAAAGCAATAGCTATTCTTTTAGTTGCATCAAGGTATCTAACTAAATTATCTAAAAATGAAAAAATATCACTATGATAAGTTTGAATTTGATATTTAGATGAAAGCTTTTTAGAAATATCAATTGGATCCAGTTTATTCAGACGTTCATTAAGAATAAAATTTGATATTCCTTTTTGAATACAATCACAAAATGGCTTATCTTCACATTGGCACTGGGAAAAGTCCATTTGTAGATTCAACAATGCGTCTTCATATTTTTTATCTAATTTAGCTATTGTTTCACCAGAAGAAATTATATCCAATGTAGATGGAGAAAATAACCTTACTGGAATCTGAATTTTTAATGCATTATTAATGTGGGCTTGTAAGTGTGAAGAAAGATATGCATTTTCAAATAGCTCTAAAGACAAAATTATATCCAAAATATCTAAAAATAAATCAAATGAAAAATCATATTTAGTTTTTAACTTTGATTTTTTTGCTTTATTGTTATCTTTTATTTTACTCTTATTTTTAGCTTTATTAGGCTCATTATTATTCTTTTTATTCTTTAAATAATCAATGAAATATTTTTTATTTAAATGTTTTAATGATTTTCTAATTGCTTCTCCTTCATCAATCATTAAAAAAGACATTGAAACTGCTCTTCCATATCTAGTTGTAGTAACATGATTATTTTTATTTTTATCTTTATTTTTATTTTTATTTTTATCTTTAACTTTTAAATTGTCTTTGTTAAATTTAATGATTTTAATTAATTTATAGTCTAATAATTCATTTATAATCATATCTATATCAAAATCTTGGTTTTTATAATTTTCATATATTTCCGTTACAGTTTTTATTGAATTAGATGAAACATCGCTTAAAATAGCTTCAACTAATGAGTCTTCACTAAAATCAAGGTGTACATTATCAACATCACTTTCAAGAAGTTCTAATGCAACGGCTTCCTCATTTTCCCCATTAAAATTTTTTCCTATCTCAGGAAGTAAGTAAACAATCCCTTTATCATTAAAACTTGGTCTACCTGCTCTTCCACTCATTTGATGGAATTCATTAGAAGAAATCCACTTTATTCCCATTAAAAGTGACTCAAAAATTACCTGTGAAGCTGGAAAATCAACACCTGCAGCCAATGCTGCTGTGGTTACAACTACTGGAATATCTCCTTTTGCAAAATTTTTTTCTATTTTTTCTTTTTTATAAAAAGACAAACCAGCATGATAACTAAATGCATTTAATCCTTTTCTCTTTAAAAAATGAGCAATTTCTTGAGTTTTTCGCCTTGAATTTGTAAAAACAATAGTTTGACCTTTAAATCCTTTAGAAGATAAATTATTATACTCTTTAAGAACTAATTTTCTAATAATATTCTTTTTTTCAATTTCTCCTCTAACCATTAATAAATGACGTTCTAAAGGCACTGGTCTTTTATCATATTCAACTAATTTTAAATTAAAATTATTAGCTATTTGTTTTTGATTTTTAATTGTTGCAGAAAGGCCAATTATCTGAGCATTTGGAAACAATTTAGCTATTCTAATGATCATTCCATTTAAACGAATCCCACGGTCTTCATCATCTAAACTATGAATTTCATCAATTAATATGGTTCCAACATCCCCTAAAGACTTGTATTTACCTGATCGAAGTACAAAATCAATTCCTTCATATGTTCCAACCACAATGTCTGAAGAACTTACGTCCCCATCTTTAACTTTAAGTTCGCCTTTAGCCATAACTCTATTTTTTCCAACTTTAATTGAGGTTTTAAAATTTAAATCTGAGTATTTTCTCTTAAAATCTCTGTATTTTTGATTTGCAAGAGCAACAAGAGGAGTTAAGTAGATAAATTTCTTATTTTTGTATAAGTTGTTTATTCCTGCAAGCTCTCCAATTAAAGTCTTACCACTACCAGTTGCAGAAACCACTAAAAGATTCTTTCCCTGAAGTAAACCCTCTTTTACTGCTAAAAATTGAATAGGAAGTAAATAATTATTTCCATCATCATCAATAATTTTTTTAAAATCATTTGGAATTTTTAACCTTGAAACTGGTATTTTAGGAAATTTTCTATTATCTTTAGACTCTATTTTATCAAAAAAAGTTAAATTTGTATCCTTAACAGGGTCAAATTTTGAGTTTATGATTTTTAAAACTAATGATAAATCTTTTTTTTTATCTAAAATTTGTTTAAATCTTTTAAATAATTTTTTATCAATACCATTTAATTTTAACTCCTCTTTAATAATATTTTCACTACATTTTTTACATATTTTTTGATTGTGATATTCAAAAGCCGAATCATCGTTTATAATAGTAATAATTCCATTGTAACTACACTGTTTACATATTTTTGTAAATCTAAACTTAATGTCTTGAGAAGATAAGAATTCTTCCATATCACTGTCATGACTTGATAAAAATACTACTTGTTTTTTTAAAATCTTTAAAGCAGCAGATGGAGGGTAAAATTTTTCTTCATCATCTTTTACTATTATAAATCTATTTAGTACATATTTATTTAGATTATTTCGTTTGAATTTTAGTGTTCCAATAAATTTAGGAGTCCTCATACTATTTAAAGCACCCTTTAATTGACCAATAGGATACAATTCCCATAATTTATTCTTTTTGTTTAATACAATCATAATACACAATCAAGTTTTATATTTATTTTGTAAGAACTGTTTAATAAATCTTATGAAAAATAAAAAACTTCAAATCAATAATTTTTATGTGAAAAATAGACTTTATTAATATTTTTTAAAAACATATAATTACCAAAACAATAAAAATGTACAAAGATTAAAAAAAAGAAAAAA
>NZ_LWMV01000056.1 GCF_001639295.1 Methanobrevibacter curvatus
TGCTACAAACTCTGGTGGAGCTATTTATACAAATGGAATAAGTAGTATTTCTTCTAAATCTAGTTTTTATGAGAATAAAGCTACTAATGGTGGTGCAATATATTCTTTAAAAGATTTAAATATTTCTACTTCTATATTTAGTAAAAATAATGCCACATCTAATGGTGGTGCAGTATATATCAATGGAGGAACCACTAGAATATTAAGTAATTCAAATTTTTCATTAAATAGAGCTTTAAACGGTGGAGCGATATATTCTAATAGTGTTTTAAATATTGTTTCGGCTAACTTTAATGATAATCTAGCAACGGTAAACGGTGGAGCTATTTTTTCTCTTAAAAACTTACAAATTTCTTCATCTAAGTTCAATAGAAATAATGCATCCACTAATGGAGGAGCATTATATTTAAATGGTGGGATTACAACTATTACAACCAAATCTACTTTTAATAACAATAAAGCCATTAATGGTGGTGGAATTTACACTAATTCTAATTTAGCCATTAACTCTATTGAATTTCTAAGTAATATTGTTAGTTCCAATGGTGCTGGGCTATATATTAATAGTGCTACTGTGAATATTTTAAACAATTCTAATTTCACAAATAATAAAGCTAACAGTAATGGTGGTGGAATTTATCTCTCTGGTAGTTCTAGATCTACTATAAGTGGAAATTCTAAATTTACAACTAATTCTGCTAAAAACGGTGGAGCAATTTATAGTAATTCTCCTTTAGCTATCTCTTCAACAAAATTTTCTAGTAATAAAGCCACAGATAATGGTGGAGCTATTTATTCTAAAAATGCTTTGAATGTTAGTGGTGGGAGTATTACTGGAAATACTGCAAACTATGGTAGTGGTATTTGTAATTTAGCTAATTTAAGAGTTTCTAAAGTTGGCATAAGTTCTAATGTTGCAAAAGTTATAAGTATTTCACTTAAAGCTCCGACTGCAGTTAAACCAGGTAAAAAATTAACTATCAATGTCTATCTGAAGACTGGAGATAACATTGCTGGAGCAATATACAACAGTAAAGGCAACACTTCTATAAATGGATCTAAAAAAACACCTTCAGACAATACACCAGGTAAAACTTTTTCTTCAGCCATTGCTGGCAGTAAAAAGAATATAACATCTAATTCTAATGGTGTAGCTACAAGAACTTACAATGTATCTAAAAATGTTAATAAAGTTAATGTGTCAGTTAGCTATTCTCAAGGTGGCAAAAAATGGACAGTATCTACTTCTGTTAAGGTAAGTAGTACAGCTCCGTCAACTCCTAAAACTAAAACTTACACAAATAAAAAATCAATTTCATCTAGTTCTTCATCTTCCACTGGTTATATTAAAGGAGGTAGTGTAACTGTTGGGCTTTCAAATCATGAAGATGCTCATTTAGCTAGTTTAATTGATATATCTAAATATAAAGTTAGTTCTAAGAATATTAGCTATTATAATCTTAAAAAACGTAGTTCTATTGGAGTAACTTATTATATTTATAAAGTTAATAAAGATGGTTGGTATTCTGGTACAATTAATAGTAAAAATGGTGTGGATTGGAAGAAAATAGGCTCAAAACCTACTACTTCTGGAACTTGGTTTAATCTTAGTTCAAATTCTAAAGGTAACTATACTATTGGCAAAATAGTTCCTAAGTATACAAATAATACTTCGAAATCACAATTTTCATTTTTTGTTTCAGTTAGTAAAGCTAGTATTAATTATAAATCTTTGACTCCATGTATAAAGTATACTTATAATTTGGTTAATAAGAATAATACTAAATCTAAAAGGACAGTTAGTTTTTTTGAAAATACAACTACGGATATTTATTTCAGTGGCTTAGGATTTTCTTCAAAATTGAAGAATGAATTAACATATTCTGATTCTCGTATTCAGGTAAATCACAGTGATTTTAAAAATCTTGCAATTAAGATATTTCAGGGAAAAGCTGGCTCTGGTAAGGGTATCGAAGGGAAATTATCTGCTGATCAAAAAATAAGAACTATTTATGCTTGGATTAAAAAACGTATGGATTATCATGGTTATTCAAATTCTCATTATAAGTCTACTGATGTTTTATGGAGATTGCAAAATAAAGTTAAGAAAACTGCAAATTGTGTTGATCAATCTATTTTACTAGTTACTTTTTTGAGGACTGTTGGTGTTCCAGCATATTTTGAACATAACTGGGCTTTTGAGGGGCATGTTGTTGTGAGAGCTTATTATACTAATACAGGAAAATATGTTCTTGATACAACAAATTCCAGAAATGATGTGAATATTATTAGAAGTAAAAAATGGAATCCGAAAACAGTGGAAATAAAGAGCTATCCAGGCTATAAAGCAAGTAAGTTCTATGTACATAAAACTACAACTAATAAAAAGAATAAGGTTTCATGTTGTTTGACTAGAGGATAAAATATTTTGTTTAAATTTAAAATAAATATTAAATTGAGGAAGTGATTATATTGAAATTAAGAAATTTAATTTATATCTGTATTGCAACTATTTTAATAATAGCTTGTGTTAGTCTTATTTATACTAATTTAGATAATGGACAAGATATTGCCGAAAATAGCTCTAAAGTTAATAACACAAACAGTATTAATAATAATGATATTAATGAGACTGAAAATAATACTAGTAATTCTACAAATGAAATAAATCCTGTTAAAAATATTAAGGGTTCCAATAACTTTGAGAAAAAGAATCAGCCTAAAAATCTTCCTAAAAATTCTAAATTATCATATTCTAAAGCATATAGTATAGCTAACTCTTATCAAGGTGCTGATGGTGATAATAGAAACATGACTTATGTGAAATATAAAGGCTATGAGTATGATAAAGGTGAATTATATTGGAACTTTGGAGCATATTTTAAAAAAAATAATGAATGGCTAGGAACATTTCGTATAAGTGATGCTACAGGTGAAATAGATTTAGGATAATAAAATTGGTAAATTTTTTGAGGATAATTTATTATTAATTTCTTACTCTGTTTTTAATAATTTTTATCTTTAAATATTTTTTTTTAATAGCTATTTGTAAGTTTTAGTTTTATATATAGTTTAAATCGAAAAATTTAAAAGCAATGTTTAACATATTATCTTTATGGCAAATAAAGTACAAAAAAAAGTTAAAAAATGTATTAAGAAAACTCGTTTGAATAAACTTATTAATAGACATCAACAAAAAGCTGATGTTTTAA
>NZ_LWMV01000057.1 GCF_001639295.1 Methanobrevibacter curvatus
TATTTTAGCATTGGCTATTAAAGAGCTTGAAGCTTCTGAGTATAAGTTATTTCCATTGTATTTTACTGAGAAGTTGTATTTGTAGTTGTCTGAATTTTTTGTCAATCCATTAAAAGTACTTAGTGTATTTTGCTTGAGTTTGATAATGGCTGTTCCACTGGAGTTAGTTGTAGCAGAATATTTATTATTTAGCACTACTTTTTCTTTTGCTAAAGCACTATTAGGTGTTTGCTTTTTATTATTGATGACTGTATTTCCTGAGCTTGTTTGCCAAATGGCGTTTGCAATATTATTATTTTTGGTTAAAACTGCTTTGACAATAGTAGGACTAGAAGATTTTTCAGTTCCTACAGCATAATAGTATTTCACACCATAAGGTAAGGTAACTACCATAACAATATTCATTTTAATGCCACTAAAGGCAACATTAGTTAAATTTAAAGCTTTATTAGAACATATAATATTCATACTTCCACAGCATTTACCCTATGATTTAGTATTTAAAAACTTAATGTTATCCATGATAAATCCATAATTACTAATTCCACCATTGAATTTGTTTTATTACCCTTAAAAATTAATTTAAATTAATAAAATTCAGCCAAGTAAAAATTACATGGCTAATTAAATTTGTACTTAAATAGGCAAATATAAAATAATTAAATGGCTGTGCAACAATTCGAAAATCTAATTTTCTAAATTTAATTAATTAAGTTAAAATTATATTTATAAAATTATAATAAGTTTTATTATAAAAATAAATATAAATATTTAATAAAATTCTGTTTTAGTTAATATTGATATCTATTTACTAAAAATAATTATTTTTAAACATCTAATTTATTATTCTTTAAAATATTTTAATTCAAATTTAACTAGTTAATATAAGTTATTTACTAATTATAATTACTTTTAAATATTTATTTTTTATAAAAACATGTATTAATACTTTAAATATATTTTAACATGTTTTAATTAAATATATGTTCTTACAAAAAATAATCATTGCACAGCCTATTTAAAAAAAAAAAATGAAAAAATTTTAATTGTAACCAATCACAAAATAAATTTTACTGCCAGTTTCCAGTATTATCATTTATAAGAAATGAATTTATATGTTTGCCATTTTTCTTAGAATAAACCACAAAATACCAGTATAATTCACCATCAATATATTCATAGCCTGCATAATTTATATAAGTCTTAGATGTATCATAGTTTGCACCTTCAGATCCTTCTTTAGCTATTTTATATGCTTCATTGTATGTTAATTTAGATTTTTTGGGAATTGGGGATTTTATGTCTTTTTTTATATTTTTATTATTTTTATTATTATTATTATTATTATTATTATTACTATTATTATTATCGGAGTTTGTTTCAATTGTAGAATTATTATTACTATTATTAATATTACTAATATTATTTGTATTATTAATTTTAGAATTATTTTCAGCAATAATTGGATTATTATTCATATTAGTATAAATAAGAGTAACACAAGCTATTACTAAAATTATTGCAATACAAATATAAATTAAATTTCTTAATTTCAAGGAAATCACCACTTAAGTATTTTATCTTAAAATTTTACTATTTTTTATCTCATTTTTTATTTTAGATGGAACATCTAATCTATTACCATTAATATTGTGGCCTACACTCCATTGATCTGAAATTGAGACTATTTTAGCACCCGTTGTATCACTTCGATGCCAACTCCTATCATAATAAACTTCAGACCACCAATGCCCAACAATTTTGCCACTTTTAAGTCTACATTCTCCCCGTTCATAAATTGCTGGAATTCCCATTGTTCTATACAGAGCAATAGTTAAATGTGCTTGATCAACACAATTTAACAAATCAGTACCTGGAGGATATTTTTTAACCAATTTAAGTGAGTCAACAGAACTTTGACGGGATAATTGGTAACCTTTATAAATATTTCTGTTTTTCAACCATCTAAAAACTGCTTCAGTTTTTTTAGCTGGTGTTAATTCATTTTCTATTTTAGATACTAAATTAATAGCTTGAATTTTGATTGATGGATTAGCCACATCACATCTCCATGTTTTTTTCAAAAATGCATCATAATTTTCGTGCTCTTTAGCAGATAAAATATTTTTAAAGTAAATGTCTGTTGTTGAAGCCACATAAGCTTTTTGATTATATTTTGTTGTTTTTCCATTTATTGTTGTGGAAATTGCTAAAGTGGTTAAAACATAGGGGTTTAATTTGTCATTGACCATTGTGTTGAGATTTTCGGTATGCTTTCTATAGGATGTGGTTTTTGATTTATCTGGTAGTTTTTTTACTGTTGTAAGGATATATTTTTTGGTTTTAGGGTTTTGAATGTACCATTTTCCTGATATGCTTGGTTTTTTTGTTATTTTTACCCATTTTTTATTTATTTGTTTATACCAGCCGTTTTTATTTACTTTGTATGTAATGTTGGTTTGGGATTTTCCTGTCTTTTTTGTCATTAAGTTCCAATAGCTACCAATTTTATGGCTTACTATTTTAGCATTGGCTATTAAAGAGCTTGAAGCTGCTGAGTACAAGCTATTTCCATTGTATTTTACTGAGAAGTTGTATTTGTAGTTGTCTGAATTTTTTGTCAATCCATTAAAAGTACTTAGTGTATTTTGCTTGAGTTTGATAATGGCTGTTCCACTGGAGTTAGTTGTAGCAGAATATTTATTATTTAGCACTACTTTTTCTTTTGCTAAAGCACTATTAGGTGTTTGCTTTTTATTATTGATGACTGTATTTCCTGAGCTTGTTTGCCAAATGGCATTTGCAATATTATTATTTTTAGTTAAAACTGCTTTGACAATAGTAGGACTAGAAGATTTTTCAGTTTCTACAGCATAATAGTATTTCACACCATAAGGTAAGGTAACTACCATAACAATATTCATTTTAATGCCACTAAAGGTAACATTAGTTAAATTCAAAGTTTTATTAGAGTATATTGCACTTCCGTACTTTCCACTGGTATTTTTAAAGTTGGAGTTGGTTATTTTGCAAATGGCATTGGAATATATTGTTCCGCCATTTGAATTGGCTTTGTTGTTGTTGAAAGTGGAATTTATGATTTGTAGGTCATTTAAACTGTATAATACTCCTCCACCACCGGTAGCACTGTTTATGGAAAATAAAGATGATGAAATAAATAGTTTGCTTTTAGAGTATATTG
>NZ_LWMV01000058.1 GCF_001639295.1 Methanobrevibacter curvatus
ATTTATATATTCATCTATTAATTAAATTAAATAATTATAATAAATATTTTTGGATATAATAAAATTATAAATGATTATTTTAAAAATTAGATGTAGTATAAACTTATTTTTTAAAATAAATAAATATTTCAACAAACCATTAATTCGAAAATTTTCTTTCAGGAATATAATTTTTAATTCTGTTCTATTTTTAGCATGTTTAATTTTAATTTTATTTTATAATTAATTTAATAAAAATTTATCTTTTATTATTCGAAAAAATTTTTTAAATAAATTTATATAAAATAAATAAAATATTACTATTTATAAAAACAAAAAATTAAGAGAATAAAATAATTTAGTAGGTTTAATAAATGATTTTTAAAAATTTCGAAAATAAGAAATATATAGTTGAAATTTGGTAATTGTGATAAAATGGTTAAGAACTGTTTAAATTGTGGGGATGAAAATCCTGATGATGGAATATTTTGTCAAAATTGTGGCTCTACTTTAGATGAAAAGCTAGATGCACCACAAAAGGATGTAAATATTGAAAATAAATCATCTGAAAATAATGCTTTGAATACCTCAAAGTTTGATTCTGAAGAGAATATTTCTAATAACAAGAATATTCCCAATAAAAAGAAGAGTAGTAATAAAAAGCTAATAATTGCTGTTGTTGCAGTTATTGCAGTAATTGCTGTAGGGGCATTTGCTTTAATTTCTTTTTTTGGTCCAACAATTGTAAGTGAAGAAATTGAATTGACTTCTGCAGCATACAAGTTAACTTATGATTCTCATGTAAGTAAATCATATTACATTTACTCTAAATCTGGAAAAAGTCCAAATAAAAATGCTTATATTTTATCTTACAATGGTAAGCTAAAAATAGCTTTGGATACAAAAACTGTTTCTCAAGGTGAAAAATTATCAGAGATTTTAGATTCATATATTAATGGAGATAATGAACATAATGCTACTTATGATCTTGAGTTATCTGCATATGACTCAAATGACAATATAATTAAAACTACTTATAATCCTGGAGTTGCTAATGATAATTGGAATATTGTTACTAAAAAAATAGACCTTTTATTCCTACCTAACCTTATATCTAGTCCTGCTTCAGATATTCTATTAAATGATGCAAGTTTTAAAAATAATATTTTAACTATTGCTTTAAAGGGAAAAGGTGATGAAATAGGTGATGAAGGATTTAGTAGTAAAATTCATAAGATGGATCATATCAATGGAGTTTTGAATATTTATAGCAAACATTTAACCCAAGATGATGCTGGATTTTTCAATTATACACTAAACTTTACAATACCAAAAAATAAAATTTCTGTTAAAAAGAGTTAGTTTTAATTATACAATTTACTTTTAAGATGAGTGTTACTCTTTATTGTTTTTTTTATTTTTTTTTTTTTTTAATTTTTTTCCCAATAATCATGTATATGTGTATGAACTTTCTATTTTTTCTATTGTATCGTTAATGTTGCTTTTTAATATACTTAAATCTTTATTTAATCCGATTAATGTTAAAAATGGCTGATTTTTTTCTAAAACCGCCTCTTTTAATGGTATATCCACTATTTGAATATTATTATTTTTAAAATTATCAGCTTTAAAGCTATTTGAATTTTTTAATCTTTTGCTATTGTTTGGCTCTTTTTCATTATTTATTCCATTAAATTTTATCTTTTCTTCTGTATAAATAATTTTTTTAAAACAGTAAGCTGAAGGATTTTTAATAATGTCTTTTTTATTTTTTGCATTGTAGTATGTTTCATTTAAAATTCCATTAGATGCATCAATATGATATTTTAGTAAGTTAATATTTAATAATTTCTCAACAGATTCGTATGTGCCTTGAAATCTTGGATTAATTTCAATTACATATATCTCTCCATCGTTTAAAATTAAATCTACTCCATTTGATCCAATTAATTTAAAATCAAGTATTAATTGTTCTGAAATTTTTTTAATTTCCTCTAAAATATCTTCATTGTATTTTCCTTTTTCTACTGGTGAGATATTACCACTATATCTAAAATCTAAGTCATAGTCACTATTATAATTTGTTTCTTTTCTATTTCTAGTTGCCGTGATATTTTTACTATTTTTTTTCATTATTTTTAAAAAATAGCTATTGTTTATATTTTCACTTATTAAAATAGTTTTTGATTCATCTGTTGTAGATAAAAGGGAACTACTAAGGTTGTCCCCTTCAATATATTTTTGTAAAATCATAGGAAATTCAATATCTAAAAATTTATCTTCTTCTTTGCTTTTTTTATTATTTTTATTCTTATTTTCTATTAAAAAATTATTGTAATTAATAAGTTTTATTCCATATCCTCCAGAGCCATTAATTTGCTTTAAAATAAATGTTTTTTCTTTATTTTCTTTTAAAAAATCATTTAAATCATCAACAGAGTTTATTTTAATTGTTTGAGGAGTATTATATTTATTTTTAATTTTTTTATAAAATTTATATTTATCTTCTATATTTTTTGTTTTTTTATTTCCAATAATTTTTTTTTTATTTTTTAAATCAATTTTTTCTGGTGAAATTCCCGATGAGAGAATTATATGATCACTTTCCCAAATCCAGTCTTTGCATAAATTTAAAATATCTAAGGAGTTAAATTTTTCTTCAAAAGAACCACATGATTTTTCTGCTTTTTGTTTTAAAACACTTCTAGATTTAAAAGGTTCTTCAAAGTCAGCTGTTTTAAAATAGCTTCCAGAATAGCTTTTATAATTAAGCTTTAAAGCAGAATTTATTAGTGGTCGTGTATTTGTCCCTAGTATTAATAATTTTTCCATTTATTATTATTTATATCTCATCATATAATATTTTTTTTATTTATTTTTTTAGTTTTTTACATTTATTAATCTTTTTTCATTTATTTTTTATTGCTCTTGACATATTAATCATTTATTGATTTAACTAATATTTTTGTGAAAATAAAAATATTATTAATATTTTTAAAAATTTTGTATTATAGTTCTGAAAATAAAGTTCATAAGTAATGATATTTTTTAAAAACTTTTATACTCATTTATTCCTCAATCTAAATAATTATAATATATATTTTTTTAATAATAAAATTATTAAAGATTATTTTANAAATTAAAGAT
>NZ_LWMV01000059.1 GCF_001639295.1 Methanobrevibacter curvatus
GCAACATTCACAATATTACCAGTACCATTCAAACGAACAAGAATATCCAAAACAATACTCTCACCATTAGCTAAAGCACCAATATTCCAAACACCAGTACCAGGAACATAATAAGTAGACCTTGGAGAACTACTATTAATATAAATCAACCTACTATCTAATCTATCAGTAATAATTAAACCAGTAGCACCATCAGGACCAAAATTAGTCACATTAATAGTATACAATATATAAGCACCATTAACAACATTACCAGAAACATTAGACTTTTTAACAATGCTAATATTCACAGCAGTAACCACAGTAATATTAGTATTATTACCAGGAGTACTACTATTATTACCAGTATTATTCTGATCAACACTACTAACATTAGCAACATTCACAATATTACCAGTACCATTCAAACGAACAAGAATATCCAAAACAATACTCTCACCATTAGCCAAAGCACCAATATTCCAAACACCAGTACCAGGAACATAATAAGTAGACCTTGGAGAACTACTATTAATATAAATCAACCTACTATCTAATCTATCAGTAATAATTAAACCAGTAGCACCATCAGGACCAAAATTAGTCACATTAATAGTATACAATATATAAGCACCATTAACAACATTACCAGAAACATTAGATGATTTAACAACACTAATATTCACAGTCGGAGTAACAGATAAGTTAGTATTGTTATCAGGAACACTACTATTATTACCAGTATTATTCTGATCAACAGTCACACTAGCAACATTAACAACACTACCAGTACTATTTAAAGTAACAACAATATCTAAAAATACACTTTGACCATTAGCTAAATTACCAATATACCATTTACCAATAATAACATCATAAGAACCAACAGTAGCATTAGAAGACCTATAAATAACACCAACAGGCAAATTATCAGTAACTTCAACACCAGTAGCACCATCAGGACCATGATTAGTCACATTAATAGTATATCTAATATCAATACCATTTAAAACACTACCAGAAACATTACTAGTTTTAACAATGCTAATATTCACAGTCGGAGTAACAGACAAATTAGTATTGTTGCCAGGAACACTACTATTATTACCAGTATTATTCTGATCAACACCAGTCAAATTCGCAACATTAACAACATTACCAGTACTATTTAAAGTAACAACAATATCTAAAAACACACTCTGACCATTAGCTAAATTACCAATATACCACTTACCAGTAGCAAGATCATAATAACCAACAGTAGCATTAGAAGACTTATAAACCACACCAACAGGCAAATTATCAGTAACTTCAACACCAGTAGCACCATCAGGACCAAAATTAGTCACATTAATAGTATACCTAACATCAATACCATTTAAAACACTACCAGACACATTACTAGTTTTAACAATACTAATATTCACAGTCGGAGTAACAGTAAAGTTAGTATTGTTACCAGGAGTACTGCTGTTATTACTAGTATTATTTTGATCAACAGTCACACTAGCAATATTAACAACATTACCTGTGGTATTTAAGGTAACAACAATATCTAAAAAGACACTTTGACCATTAGCTAAATTACCAATATACCATTTACCATTAGCAGAATTATAACTATTAACAGTAGCATTAGAAGACTTATAAACCACACCAACAGGCAAATTATCAGTAATCTCAACACCAGTAGCACCATCAGGACCAAAATTAGTCACATTAATAGAATATTTAACATCAATACCATTTAAAACACTACCAGACACATTACTAGTTTTAATAATACTAATATTCACAGTCGGAGTAACAGACAAATTAGTATTGTTACCAGGAACACTACTATTATTACCAGTATTATTCTGATCAACACCAGTCAAATTCGCAACATTAACAACATTACCAGTACTATTTAAAGTAACAACAATATCTAAAAATACACTTTGACCATTAGATAAATTACCAATATACCATTTACCAGTAACAAGATCATAAGAACCAACAGTAGCATTAGAAGACTTATAAACCACACCCACAGGCAAATTATCAGTAATCTCAACACCAGTAGCACCATCAGGACCATGATTAGTCACATTAATAGAATATTTAACATCAATACCATTTAAAACACTACCAGACACATTACTAGTTTTAACAATAGTAATATTCACAGTCGGAGTAACAGTAAAGTTAGTATTGTTACCAGGAGTACTACTGTTATTACCAGTATTATTCTGATCAACAGTCACATTAGCAATATTAACAACACTACCAGTACCATTCAAAGTAACAGCAATATCTAAAAATACACTCTGACCATTAGCTAAATTACCAATATACCACTTACCAGTAACAGCATCATAAGAACCAACAGTAGCATTAGAAGACTTATAAACCACACCAACAGGCAAATTATCAGTAACTTCAACACCAGTAGCACCATCAGGACCATGATTAGTCACATTAATAGTATACCTAACATCAATACCATTTAAAACACTACCAGACACATTACTTGTTTTTATAATACTAATATTCACAGTCGGAGTAACAGTAAAGTTAGTATTATTACCAGGAGTACTGCTGTTATTACCAGTATTATTCTGATCAACAGTCACATTAGCAATATTAACAACACTACCAGTACCATTCAAAGTAACAACAATATCTAAAAATACACTCTGACCATTAGCCAAATTACCAATATACCATTTACCATTAGCAGAATTATAACTATTAACAGTAGCATTAGAAGACTTATAAACCACACCATTAGGCAAATTATCAGTAATCTCAACACCAGTAGCATTATCAGGACCATGATTAGTCACATTAATAGTATATTTAACATCAATACCATTTAAGACATTACCAGAAACATTACTAGTTTTAACAATACTAATATTCACAGTCTGAGCAACAGTTAAGTTAGTATTGTTACCAGGAGTACTACTGTTATTACCAGTATTATTTTGATCAACAGTCACATTAGCAATATTAACAACATTACCAGTACTATTTAAAGTAACAACAATATCTAAAAATACACTCTGACCATTAGCTAAATCACCAATATACCATTTACCAGTAACATGATTGTAACTGCCAAAACTAGCATTAGAAGACCTGTAAATAACACCAG
>NZ_LWMV01000060.1 GCF_001639295.1 Methanobrevibacter curvatus
TTTTCTAAAAGTACAGATGAAATTAGTTTTAATTTTTAAAAAAGCTTAATAAAATCCTTATATTTTAATTTAAACTATTTTCCATAAAGTCAATTTTTTAATGATAATAAGCATTGTGGATTTTTTTCATTGTTAAAATCAAAAGATTAACTTTTAGAATATTGTTTTTAAAGACCAAATAAATTGTACTTTTATAAAATACTAATGTAATATACTCTAAACATACTAAATAGCATACCAAACCTCTTCAATTTTTTTCAATTATCAGACACCCTGTTTTATAATAATGCTAATTATAATTTTATAAATCTGATTTCAACTTAATCAACTAAATTTAGAAACTTAGATTTTCGATTGCTGCACAGCCCTTAAAACTTTTGTTTTTAGTACAACAAGTTTTTTAGTTTTATTTTTTTTATCTTTTTTTATTTTTCTTTGCTTTTTTTATTTTTATTCTATTTTTTTTATTTTCTTTGCTTTTTTTATTTTTTTCTGCTTTGTTTAATTGTTTTTTTATTTTTTTTAAATAGTAGAAAATTTATTTTATTTTATTTTTTTAAATAGTTTATTTTCTTTATTTTTTTTTAATATTCCTTAAAAAACTTATTTTTTTTATTTAAACATATTATACTTTTTATATTTAGATATAATGGCTTAATAGATAAATTTATAAACTTTTAATGACATAAAACAATTTGCACTTAAATATTTTAAGTGTAAATATTGGAGGCAAAAAAAATGAAAAAAAGAGTTTTGATGTTAGCATTGCTATGTGTTTTCTTAATTTGTGTAAATACATCTTTTGCAGCTGAAAACGATTTATCCAAAAATGAAATAAATGAAAATATTGTAAAAGTGGAGAAAGTCAATGTTTCCCTAGAAACAAATCAGACAGTATCCTATAAAAAAATGTACAATGAGATTGTAAACTCAAAAACATATAAATCCATAGTTAATTCTAAAGAGTATAAAAAATTTTATAACTCTAAAGAAGGAAAAGGGTTTTTTAATTCAAAAATGATAAAATCTTTTTCTAATTTAAGCTATGAAAAAAGACTTTTTATTGTTAATAAAACAATTAATGCTTGGAACAAGGAATTAAAATATAAATATTCTGATTCAAAAAAATCTAAAGCAATTTATACCTTGTTAAAGAATCCTAAGTATAGGACTCCAATGAACTTACTTTTAAATAAAAATTTTGATGGTTTTGTCAGATATTTAGATAGTCACAAATATGTTTATAAATATATTGACTCTAAAAACCCTAATTTTAAATATTTAAAAAGTAGTTTTGTGGCTTTAATTAGCTATAAATTCAAACTTGAAGGTAGTCATTTATATAAAAATGTTTCAAATGCGGATTGGACTAAATTAACTATTGAATCCCTTAGTTTTTCTAAATTTAAGTATAAACTTAGTGATGATGAGGTTTTAAAGAATTCTTTTAAATTGAACAATATAGAAAACTTTTTAAAATCATCATTTATTAAAAGATACATGAAAACATTAGGATATGGAGATTATTCTAATAAAATGGCTGCAGCAGGTGATCAAATTCCAACAACAATTTCTCAGAGTAAAATTATATCTATCTCTAAGCTTATGAAAGCATATATGGATAAATATCATAAATTGCCTGCATATATCCCAATAGATGATTATGTGCTTTCTGTACCTGAAATGGGTTATTTACAGTCTAAAACAATATATTATAAAACCCAATCAATTTCTAGTAATATAAAGGTTTTATTAAATATAAAAAATCCTCCTAGTCCTTCAGGTGACTCTGTTTCAACTACAGTTTATAAAAAGGATTTTGGTGATATTTCCAAAATAATTGTTGTTTTTTTGGAAGAAAATAAACGAGGGTATAATTATTTAACTTATAAAAATGTAAAAGTTCAATATCAGACTACCATCTACTTTGTAACTAAGGTATTGGCAACTACAGATTCAAAAGAAAATCTACCTGCTTCTGTATATATATCAATTAAAAGTACTGATCCAGGTAACTCATATCTTCCACCTTTACTGACCCATAGTTCCTCATCAGATAAAATCTCAAGTAGTATTTTAAATGATAAATATAATGGGGAATCTTTATCTCAGTATAAAAAAGCAAGTTTAAATGCTCAATCAACTGATTCTGACCTTGTTACATTTGCATGGTACTTAACTAAAAATTCTAAAAACGATTTGGAAAAAGCTAAAGCAGTTTTTGCCTATGTTTTAAAGGATATGTCTTATTCATTTTATTATAATACAAAATACGGTGCTAAAAACGCCATTTTAAAAGGTCAAGGGAACTGTGTTGATTTGTCTCATGCAATAGTTGCATTATCCAGAGCTAACGGTCTTGCTGCAAGATATGTCCATGGAACTTGTACATTTACTAGTGGTTTAGTCACAGGTCATGTTTGGGTTCAGATATTAGTTGATGGTACTTGGGTTGCTTGTGATGCTTCAAGTGATAGAAATAGTTTTGGTGTTATTAACAATTGGAATCCAAAAACATATACTTTAAAAGGAAAATATGCACAATTAAGTTTTTAATAAAACAGATTTTTTATAATGGTTTCTTTTTTAATAAAACACTTTTTGGCATATTGTTTTAATTTTGTTAAGTTTTACTTCTAAATATTTATAGGTGATTTAAATATTTATTTTTGTTTAAATCTAATATTTTCTTTTTAAAATAGAGTTATATGAAGTAAAAAAGACAAAATTCTATAAATTATACTATTTTTTTATAAGAAAGGTTAAATCTTTCTTATTTTTTATTTTTTTTATTTTAATCTCTTAGATTTTAAAATATATTTTTTTTAGTTATTGAAAAAAACTTCTTTGAGTTTTAATTTATTCAAATGTTTTAATATTTGTATATTTTTCTTAAAAAACCACAATTTGGACTCTTTTATAAAATGTCCTAATCTTACAGAATAAATGTATTTAATATTTAAAACTAAAAGATTTAAATAAGTTTAATTCAATATAATAAAGTTTAATTAAGCCGATTTACATTTAAATACTCATTTTAATACTTAAAAATTCAATTTTAAGAAAAAATAGAAAAGTTTATATA
>NZ_LWMV01000061.1 GCF_001639295.1 Methanobrevibacter curvatus
ATAGTTATAATTCTGCTAATGGTAAATGGTATATTGGTAATTTAGCTAATGGTCAAAGTGTATTTTTAGATATTGTTGCTACTTTAAATAGTACTGGTAATGTTGTTAATGTTGCGAACTTGACTGGAGTTGATCAAAATAACACAGGTAATAATAGTAGTAATCCGGGTAATAACACTAATTTAACTGTCACTTCAACAGTGAATATTAGTATTATAAAAACTAGTAATGTGTCTGGTAGTGTCTTAAATGGTGTTGATGTTAAGTATACTATTAATGTGACTAATTTTGGTCCTGATAATGCTACTGGTGTTGAGATTACTGATAATTTGCCTGTTGGTGTTATTTATAAGTCTTCTAATGCTACTGTTAATAGTTATAATTCTGCTAATGGTAAATGGTATATTGGTGATTTAGCTAATGGTCAAAGTGTATTTTTAGATATTGTTGTTACTTTAAACAGCACAGGTAATGTTATTAATGTTGCGAACTTGACTGGTGTTGATCAAAATAATACAGGTAATAATAGCAGTACTCCTGGTAACAATACTAACTTCTCTGTTACCCCAACTGTGAATATTACTATTATAAAAACTAGTAATGTGTCTGGTAATGTCTTAAATGGTATTGATATTAGATATTCTATTAATGTGACTAATCATGGTCCTGATAATGCTACTGGTCTTGAAGTTACTGATATTTTACCTGCTGGTGTTATTTACAGGTCTTCTAATGCTAGTTTTGGTGCCTATAATCATGTTTCTGGTAAATGGTATATTGGTGATTTAGCTAATGGTCAGAGTGTATTTTTAGATATTGTTGTTACTTTAAATAGTACTGGTAATGTTGTTAATATTGCTAATGTGACTGTTGATCAGAATAATACTGGTAATAATAGTAGTGTTCCTGGTAATAATACTAATTTGTCTGTTACTCCTGCTGTGAATATTAGTATTGTTAAAACTAGTAATGTGTCTGGTAGTGTCTTAAATGGTATTGATGTTAGATATACTATTGATGTGACTAATCATGGTCCTGATGATGCTACTGGTGTTGAGATTACTGATAACTTACCTAATGGTGTGATTTATAAGTCTTCTAATGCTACTGTTGGTTCTTATGATGTTGGTACTGGTAAATGGTATATTGGTAATTTAGCTAATGGTCAAAGTGTACTTTTGAATATTATTGTTACTTTAAATGGTGCTGGTAATGTTGTTAATGTTGCGAATTTGACTGGTGTTGATCAGAATAATACAGGTAATAATAGTAGTAATTTGGGTAATGATACTAATTTAACTGTTGTTTCAACAGTGAATATTAGTATTATAAAAACTAGTAATGTAAGTGGTACTGTTTTAAATGGTGTTGATGTTAAGTATACTATTAATGTGACTAATCATGGTCCTGATAGTGCTACTGGTGTTGAAATAACTGATAATTTACCTACTGCCTTGATTTATAAGTCTTCTAATGCTACTGTTGGTTCTTATGATGCTGGTACTGGTAAATGGTATATTGGTAATTTAGCTAATGGTCAGAGTGTACTTTTAGATATTGTTGTTACTTTAAATAGCACTGGTAATGTTATTAATGTTGCGAATTTGACTGGTGTTGATCAGAACAACACAGGTAATAATAGTAGTCTTCCTGGTAATAACACTAACTTCTCTGTTAATTCAACTGTGAATATTAGTATTATTAAGACTAGTAATGTGTCTGGTAGTGTTTTAAATGGTGTTGATGTTATGTATTCTATTAATGTGACTAATTTTGGTCCTGATAATGCTACTGGTGTTGAGATTACTGATAATTTGCCTAATGGTTTGATTTATAGATCTTCTAATGCTACTGTTGGTTCTTATGATGCTATTACTGGTAAATGGTATATTGGTAATTTAGCTAATGGTCAGAGTGTATTTTTAGATATTGTTGTTACTTTGAATGTTTCTGGTAATGTTGTTAATGTTGCGAATTTGACTGGTGTTGATCAGAATAATACTGGTAATAACAGTAGTACTCCTGGTAACAATACTAATTTCTCTGTTACTCCGACTGTGAATATTAGTATTATAAAAACAAGTAATGTGTCTGGTAATGTCTTAAATGGTATTGATATTAGATATTCTATTAATGTGACTAATCATGGTCCTGATAATGCTACTGGTGTTGAAGTTACTGATATTTTACCTGCTGGTGTTATTTACAGGTCTTCTAATGCTAGCTTTGGTAGTTACAATCATGTTACTGGTAAATGGTATATTGGCGATTTAGCTAATGGTCAAAGTGTATTTTTAGATATTGTTGTTACCTTAAATAGTACAGGTAATGTTGTTAATATTGCTAATGTGACTGTTGATCAAAATAATACTGGTAATAACAGTAGTACTCCTGGTAACAATACTAACTTAACTGTTACTCCAACTGTGAATATTAGTATTATAAAAACTAGTAATGTGTCTGGTAATGTTTTAAATGGTGTTGATGTTAAATATACTATTAATGTGACTAATCATGGTCCTGATAATGCTACTGGTGTTGAGATTACTGATAATTTGCCTAATGGTTTGATTTATAAGTCTTCTAATGCTACTGTTAATAGTTATAATTCTGCTAATGGTAAATGGTATATTGGTAATTTAGCTAATGGTCAGAGTGTGTTCTTGGATATTGTTGTTACTTTGAATGTTTCTGGTAATGTTATTAATGTTGCGAATTTGACTGGTGTTGATCAAAATAATACTGGTAATAACAGTAGTACTCCTGGTAACAATACTAATTTGTCTGTTACTCCGACTGTGAATATTAGTGTTGTAAAAACTAGTAATGTGTCTGGTAGTGTCTTAAATGGTATTGATGTTAAATATACTATTAATGTGACTAATCATGGTCCTGATAATGCTACTGGTGTTGAGATTACTGATAATTTGCCTAATGGTTTGATTTATAAGTCTTCTAATGCTACTGTTAATAGTTATAATTCTGCTAATGGTAAATGGTATATTGGTAATTTAGCTAATGGTCAGAGTGTATTTTTAGATATTGTTGTTACTTTAA
>NZ_LWMV01000062.1 GCF_001639295.1 Methanobrevibacter curvatus
ATTTTAAATACTACATTTTAAATAATTAGTTAGATAAATAATTAAAAATAAATTAATAACATATTTAAAAAGATAACTTTAAAGTTTAATGAATAACCATTTTGTTAATTTTAAAAAATTTTTTATATGCTTATATTTTATATTAAATTCCATTAGATTTTATTGAATTTTATTAAGTTTATTAAGTTTATGTTAGTAAATAAATAGAGGATAAAAATGGCTAAAATAATTCTAGGGCTTCCAAAGGGTAGTTTAAATAATGTAAATAGAGGTAATACATACCAGCTATTTGTAGATGCAGGATATGAAGTTAAAGGGTATGAACCTGGAAATGAATCCTATGAAATAGATATTACAAACGATAATGACATAAAATCATATTTAACTCGTCCTCAAAGTACTCCTGTTGAATTAAACAGAGGAATGGTTGATATTGCTATTGTTGGAGAAGATTGGGTTAAAGAAGAATCAGTTGTAAATAAAAACACTATAGAAAAAATTGGAGATTTAAATTATGGTGAAACTCGTTTAATTGTTGCTGTTCCTCAAGAAAGTGAATATGATAATTTAACTGGATTTTTTAGAAAAAATAAAGATAGAAAAACTCCAATTTTGTGTTTTACTGAATATCCTAATTTAACACGACAACATATTATGAATAATGAAGGATACAAAGAAATATTTGGGGATAAAGTTCCTTTTGTTCAAGTGAGAAGTTTAACCGATGGAGACAACGAAAAAATTCAAATTATAAATTCTGATGGTGCAACAGAAGTATATATTGCTAAAGGTGCTGATTTGGTTGTTGATAATACTCAAACTGGAAGTAGTCTTAAAAAAGCAGGGTTAAAAGAACTTGAAACAATTATGCACTCTTCTGCTGGACTTTATGCTGGACCATCATGTGTTGGAGAAAAAATTGAGAAAGCAAAAATGATTTTTGAACAATTGTTAGGTGCAACAACTGGAAGAAGCTATTTTGATGTTAAATTTAATGTTTTAAATGATTTAGCAATTAAAGCAAGTGAATTTTTAATAACAAACAAATATTGTAGTGATGAACCTACCATAAACCAAGGAACAGAATACTCTCAAATAAATGTTCTTATTTCTAAAAAACTTTTCCCAGAAATGCTAAATGGAATAAAACAATTTAATGCATCAGCTATTGTTAGAAATAATGTAAAACAATACATTAAATAATTTAATGCTCTTAAATGAAAAAATTTAAAATTTTTAAAATTTTTAAAGTATTTGAATATTTGTAATTTTTAAGATTAATTATCTTATTTTTTATTAAACTAGACATCAAAAGTAATATAATATCAAAAGTAAATTAATAAATTATTTATTGTATAAAAATATAAGGAGATATTATGAAATTAGAACAGCTATTAGCAAAATGCCCAGTATGCGGATCTCAAGATAAAACAGCAAAAAGACAATTTATAGATGAACATAAAGCTCACTCTAAATTAAAAAATATTGTTTGTGATGAATGTGGTTATGTTTTTGAAGAAGGTATAGATGAGTAGTTTTAAATATGTTTTTATTTTTTGATTCATTTTTTATTTATTCTTATTAATATTAATGATTTTTTATCTTTTTTTATCTATTTTATTTATTTTTTATTATTACTTTATTTTTTATTATTTTATTTATTTTATTATTTTATTTATTTTTTTATATTTTAAATATTATTTGCTGATAATATGACTTTCCATGTAATGATTATACCAACACTTTCATGCCCTTCAAATTGTAGTTATTGTTGGGGGTCAGTTAAAAATGCTCCAGTAATGGATATTGAAATTGTTAAAGAGATTTCTAAATGGCTCAATGGATTTAGAAATGACCTTGTTCATTTTACATTTCATGGAGGTGAACCACTTCTCGCTGGATACGATTTTTTTGAAAGTGCTCTTCCACTCTTACAAAGTCAAGGTGATGAAATTGATAAAAAAGGTTACAAAGACTTTGGATTTTCTCTTCAATCAAATTTATGGCTTTTAGATGAAAAAATGGCTGATTTATTTTCTAAATATAAAATAGCTATTTCTACCAGTATAGATGGTCCTAAAGAAATTAATGATTATCAACGTGGAGAATTTTATTTTGATAGAACTATGGAAAAATATAAAATGGCTGTTGAACATGAGCTAAATATTAGTTTTATATGTACATTTACATCATATTCAAAAGATTTCTACGAAGAAATTTATAATTTCTTTTTAAAAAACAAATATAACCTTAAACTTCATGCAGCTCTGCCATCACTAAGAGATTCAAATGCAGATAAGTGGGCTTTAAAAGGAGAAGAACATGGACAGCTGTTAATTGATTTATTGGATAAATATTTGAATGATTTGGATAAATTTGAAATAAAGGATTTTGACCATATTGCTAAAAGTTATTTTAGAAGAAGAGGGACATTATGTACTTTTGCAGATTGTATGGGAGATACATTAGCTGTTGGGCATGATGGAAGCATTTATCCTTGTTATAGATTTGTAGGAATGAATGAATATGTAATGGGAAATGTTAAAGATCATCCTTCAATGGAAGATCTTAAATCTTCAAATGCATGGGAAAAACTCATGGATTTTAAAAGCTTTGTTGATGATAGATGTAAAACTTGTTCATATATTAAATATTGTCGTGGAGGATGCCCTTATAATGGAATAGTTTCAAATGAAGGAGATATAGCTGTTGATCCTCAATGTGAAGCATATAAAATGATTTTTAATGAAGTTTCTAAAAGAGCAAACAAAGAATTTAAAAAATCTGCACTTTCAGCATTTAAAGGAGATCAAAATAAAAGCAAAAATGATGAAAAATTCACAATAATGGATTTAATGATGAAAAAATAAAGAAGATTTTAACTAAAATTTAAATTAATTTTTTTATATATTACATTTATTTAAATTATTTTTATATTATAGTCCAGAAAATAAAGTTTAGAATTAATAATTTTTTTTAAAAGTCCCTATATTCATCTATTAATTAAATTAAAT
>NZ_LWMV01000063.1 GCF_001639295.1 Methanobrevibacter curvatus
ATATAAATATATTATAACAATAGTTATATAATTTTTTATAACATTGAAATAATATATTTTTAAAAAGGTATAAATATATTTAAGAAATGAATTATACTTAAATTATTTTTTGATCAGTAAAGTAAAATTAAATTAAAATAAGTTTAATCAAAAAATAGAAAATGAAAATTATAAAAATAAAAGAAATATTTTATAAAAACCATATAAATATCTACAAAAATAAAAAAAGCAGGTGAATAATGCCAACAAGGTATATAGGCGACGGTTATTGGGAAATAATCAGTAGACAAATGGGTATCGTCACAAGAAGCGAACAAGAAAGATATAAAGATGCTAAAGTGACAGTAATAGGTGCTGGAGGAATTGGAGGCACTTTAATTGAAATGTTAGCTAGAATGGGTGTTGGAAGTCTTACTTTAATAGATAAAGATGCATACGATTTATCAAATTTAAATAGACAATTAGTAGCTACCTTAGACACTCTTGGAAAAGTAAAGAGTGTGTCTGCTAAAGAAAGAGTCAGGACAATTAATCCATATGTAAAAGTAAATGTCTATAATGAAGCATTAGTTGAAGACAATGTGGAAAAAGTTATTGAAGGGTCTGATGTTGTTGTAGATGGTTTAGATAATTTATTAACTAGAGTGATAGTAAGCAGAAAAGCAAGAGAACTTGAAATCCCATATGTTCATGGAGCAATCTATGGGACCCTTGGACAAGTATCAGTTTTTACTCCTGACACTCCAAGTTATGAAGAATTATTCAAACTCCCTACAAAAGACCGTGCACTTAACGAAGATGCTCTAAATGACTTGTCAAAAGTAACTTCAGGAGTTCCTCCAGTTATAGGTCCTGTTCCAAATATAATTGGAAATGTTGAAGCTTTTGAAGCATTTAAAATAATCACTGGAATAGGTAAAGTAACTTATGCACCAAAGATTTTCAAATACAACCTTCTTGACTTAGCTTCATTTGGTGTTGATGAATTATAAAAAAAATTTCCTTAATATTCCTTAATAGATTATAAAAATATAAAATAAAAAAACATATTAATAGGAGATAAAATGACTTACACATTAATATTTGAAAATCAGACAACTGAAAAACCTTTTAAAAGTGGTCAAACTATACAAAATCTATTAGATGAACTTGATATCTCATCTGAAACCCTTGTAATAAAAAAAAATAATGAAATCGTTATTGAAGAAGCTGAAATAGAAGAAGGTGACGAAATTCGTTTAATACAAATTATCTATGGAGGATAATTAAAAACTCAGATTTTTAATAATTGAAAAAGCATTTTAAGATGTGATTTTTTAAGATGTGATACTTCAATTTAAAAAGTATTTTTAATATATTTTTAATTTAATTTTCAATATATAACTAATTGTTCAATAATTGAAAAAATATTTTTTATATCTGAATACTTAGTTTTTAATAAATTTTCAAACTTTTTACTCTTACTTAATCAATTAGGTTGCAAATTGAGAAGTTTGACTTTAATATGGGTGATACTATATCTCAAAGAACAATAGAAGAAATAAATGAGAAAATTAGAAATGGCGATGCTAATGTTTTCACTATTCAAGAATTTAAAGAATCTATAAGAAAAGGTGAAGACATATCTTTTGATGATGTCGATGTTGTGACTACTGGAACATGCGGAATAATGTCAGGAACCGCAGCTATTCTGCACATTGGAATAACAGGACCTGGAGAATTCCAAAAAGCTAAAACTGTTTTGTTAAATGGTGTTCCTGCTTTCCCTGGACCTTGTCCTAATGAATTGCTTGGTTCTGTTGATGTCATTGTTTATGGTACAGAACATTCAATAAATGACCATGGATATGGAGGAGGATTCCTACTTAAAGATTTACTATATGGAGAAAAAATTGATGTAGAAGTTGAGTCAATAGAAGGAAAGAAATTCCAAACTGAAGTAACCATTGATGATATAACAAGAGGTCAAATAATTGGTATTAGAATGACCTTTAAAAATTATACTGCATTTGTTAATCCAAGTGGAGATAAAGTTAATTCAATATTTAATGCAACTCCAATGGAAGGTGTTCTTGATCAACTTTCATTCTCTGGTTGTGGTGAATATAATCCATTACAAAATGACCCCAACAAAAAAATCATTGATGAAGGAACTAAAATATTATTTAATGGTTCAAGAGGCACTATTTTAGGTCCAGGAACAAGAAGTTCTGATGTAAAACCTAATTTAATGTTAACTGCAGATTTACTTAATATGGATTACGACTACATTGGAGGATTTAAAACTGGTGCTGGTCCTGAAATTTATGATACAGTAGCTATTCCAATTCCTGTTTTAAATGAAGAAATATATAACAATCTTAAAATACTTGATAAAGATATTAAACTTCCAGTGGCCGATATTCATGGTAGACATTTGCCATTAGGTGAAATAAGCTATGAAAATGTTTGGAAAGACACAGATGAACGACCAACATTCATTAGTGATAAATTTAATGAAGAAGAAAACAAAGTTGTCAAAGAAAGTTGCCCTACAAATGCAATAAATGACAATGGAACAATTGACTTAGACAACTGTTTTGGTTGTGGTTTATGTGTACGTCTATCTAATGGTGCCTATGAAATGGAGCTATCAACTGTTGATGTAGAAATTGGAGATGAAAAACATACAATACCAATTACCTGCAGACAATCAGATAGACAAAGAGCATTGAAAATAACAACAAAACTTAAAGACTTAATACAAAAAGGAGAATTTGAATTATAATTATATTTAAATTCTTTTTTACATCCTTTTTTCACTCTTTTTTATATTTTATTAGCTATTTTTTGCTTTAAAGTTTTCTTAATTAAAATTTTAATTAATTTAAATTAATTCATTTTTATTATTATTTCTATTTTTAGCTTATTCTTCTTAATTTAAAATTTTAAGATCATTATAGATAATTTATCTTTGTTTTATCGTTAAAATTTTTAAAATTCAAATTAATTCTTTTAAATTGATTTAATCCTTATGAATAAATGATTAATTCTGAATCTTTTATTCTCTTTCAAATTAAGGATATTAAAAATATTAAAGACAGATCATTTTATTTATAAATATTTTTACGAAGTCCTATTTCATGTATACGTATTTCAAAAGGTTTATTTTTCTTATTAATTGTGAAAATAATCCTATAATCTCCTGTTCGAGCTCGTTTAGCTCCTTTAAATTTTCCTTCAAGTGATTTGTAGTTATACTGGTTATCTGGAATTTCTTTAATAGTATCAATTATTCTTTTTACATCATCTTTATTTCTTTTACTTAAATGTTTAAGGTATTTATCAGCAGATGGTGTAAGAGTAATATTATAAGTATCTTTCTTCAAGCTCATCAACACTTAATGTTATTCCTTTTCCTTCATCTAATTCTTTATCAAGTTTTTCTAAGCGATCAAATAGTTGACAATCATTAAATTCAAGTTTTAATTCACCATTTTCAGTAATATGAAATTCACCATTGTTAGTTCCTTTAAGTTGTTTAAGTAGGGATTCTGATAGTGGAATTGTTATAGTATTAACCATGGGATTTATTCTCCTTTAAATATTAATATGTTTCATCTTATATAAATATTTTAAGATTTTAGTTATAGTTTAAATCGAAAAGCTTAAAAATAATGTTTAATATATTATATTTATGGTAAATAAAATACAAAAGAAAGTTAAAAAGTATATTAAGAAAACTTGTTTGAATAAACTTATTAATAAACATCAACAGGAATCTGATATTTTAAAAAAGTTGTTTTTTGTCAGGTTTTTGTATAACGGGAAAACGGTTGATGAAACTGTGAAATTAATGGGAATTGCACTATCTACTGGACATAGATGGTTAGATGAATGGAACGAAGGTGGATATGAAAATTTATACCCTAAATACAAAAATGGTGGGCGTAAAGCTAAATTAACTGAAGAACAATTCAAAAAACTAGATGAAATAATGATCAACGAAAGTTTTCTAAACACCCATAAAATTCATGAAATTATAAAAAAAGAATTCAACATTGATTATTCAATGAGCAGAATACCTGCAATAGTGAAAAAACTAGGATATTCCTATAAAAAAGGTTATATTTTATATTCTAAAATACCTAACGATGTAGAAATCATATTAAAAAAAACTAAGATTTTATAATTTAAAAAACTGTAAACTATTTGTTTTAGATCAAGTAGCCTGCCAAGACATTTCTAACTCCTCTACAACAATTTGCAAAACATCAGAAAAAAATATACTTAAGAAAAACCCTATGAGATTTTCAAGAGCAGAAATAGGAGTACAATCAATAAATTATCAGAAATACTACAATATGAACAGCTAAAAATTATTCAAATCATAGACGAATTAGAAAAAAACGAATTTGACAATCCAAAATTAATAAATATTATATTAAATCACGTTTTTACTAAAAAAACTAAAAAAATGATCATAAAAGACTTAAAAAAAACATGTAGAAAAACCTAAAATGTCAAAAAAATATGAAAAAGCAAATAAAAAGAAACTTGAAGAAATATTAGAAATACTTTATAAAGAACTTTTAAAACCATTAGAAAGCCTATTTAAACAAGAAATAGAAACTGTGATCGTACTAGATAAGTATCATGTTCACCATGCAATAACACTAAAAAAACTTGCAAATATCTTAATATAACTCTTATACACTTACCTAAATACTCTCCTAAACTTAATCCAATTAAACAAGTATGGAAAACTATAAAAAAAGAACTATCTACAGAATTTATTGTGAATGAAGAATTTTTAATAGAAAATTTCGAAGATTATTTTATGAAAACGTAAATAAAAAGTCATTTACAGAAAAATGGATTGATAAATTTATTTTTGATAAAAACAATGATTTACTAATTGCAGATATGTGTTAATACACAATTTTAGTACTATAAAACTAAATTATAATTATTTCATAATTTATTTTTAAACTTTCCAATATAAACTATATAAAATTATATAAAAAATTATCAGAGACTTCAACTATATTTAAAAAATAGAATAAAAAAAAGAAAAAACGAAAGAGAGAAATAATTTAAATACCTTTCAAATGAATCTAATACTATTGTTAAGATTTTTTGCTTAGATAAACTCCAAAAATACTTAATAGAGACAATAATACAGCTATTAAAGTTATTCCGTTTCCTTTCATTTTCCCATAAGCTGTGTTCTTATTATTTTTCTCCATAATATTAGAGTTATTATTTTCTAATTTATAAGCATTGAATTTTTTAGGATTATTAATATGGTCAACATCAGTAGGTTTGAAAGGATAAGGATTTGGAAGTAAAATATAAATCGAATCACTAAAAAAGTAATAAGAATATGCTGAAACAGATTTTAAATCTACAATTGAGTCATTATTAATTATTTTAGACCCATTAAACAAAAATTGAAAAATAATCAGTCCAGATTTGTTTGCATGGAATACATCACTAATTTTACCATTCTCATCTGTTATATAAGAGATAGTCTCATTGCCAACTATCAAATATACAATTTGATTAGATAATGGTTTATTATTATTTTTATAAAAAAGAGTTATATCTACCCATGCTGAACGAATTCCTAAATGAGGATCACTTGCAGGAGAAAGTTTAAACTTTAAAATAACATTATCAGATTCTTTAGTTCCTGATTTAACAAGCTCATCAAAATCTCCCAAAACATAAGGAATAATGTCACTAAGGTAAACATCTGAATTATAAGCAAGTTTAACATAATCCTTCTCCTCAAAAACAAAAGTTAATTTAGAATTATATTTAAATGTATAATGAAATAAAGCAAGCCCTTCACTATTAGTTATATTTTGACCTATCTCTGTGTTGTTAAAATAAAATTTTATAACTTTATTTGCTACAGGCACACCATAGCCATCTTTTAAAACAACAGCAATTGGAACATTGGAATTCTTTTTTGGAATAATAAAATTCTTAGCTACAGTTAAATAAAAATGATTAATAACTTTCAAAGAAGTGTTATTAGTTAAATGACCAATATTATAGATATCATAAATTGAAATAGAATTAAAAACAGAATCATCGGCTGACATAAGCCCATTATTATAAATGGATTCAATAGTCCTTGTTAAATTATTTATAAAATGAGACTTATCAATTTTAGCTATTCCTTCTGAAATGATATAGTTTGGACCAATACCTCCTATAACATAAAATTCACTCTTCCAAGAATTATAAATATCATTTCCATGAAAACTTGCTCTATTGTTAATAAATAGAGAGTCATTTATATTTAATTCACCAACATTAAAGATAGCTCCACCATTAACCCCATAATTATTAATAAAATACGAATTATTTATAGAAAGATTTCCTACATTCTTTATTACTCCCCCACCACTTGAAAATGACAATGAAGAATTTTGAGTATTGTTTATAAAGCAAGAATTTATTATAGACAGCTCACCATAATTTTGAATAGCTCCACCACCACTAAGGAAAAAAGAAGAATATCCACTATTAAAACCATTGATAAAAGTTAAATTAATTAACTTAACAGAAACTCCCCTACTAATTTCAAAAAAAGAACTCTTTCTTTCACCATCAAGAATCGTTCCATTTGCATATTTCCCAATAATTGTAATATTTCGATTGATAACAATATTAGTATTATTTTTCCCAGAATAAGTTCCATTCTCTAATATAATAGTATCATAATTAGATCCATCATCAACAGCTCCTTTAATAGATGAACTATTGCTTATAGTAATATTTTCAGCTCCACTAGAACTATTTAAAGAATATAGGCAAAAAATAGCTATTAAAACTAATAAAATTATCATGATAGAATTTTTTGATTTATTTATAGTATTTTTATTCATAATAAACACTCCAAATCTGATATTATTGAATATATACTTACAGTATCTCCATTAACTAAAGGAGATAGATTTTCATAATCCCTATTATTCAAAAAAGAACCTATACTAGAAGTACTATTAGTAGTAGTTATAGTCTAACACCCTAAAAATAATAAAAAAGAATTAATAATAAGTTATTTCAAAATCTCCTTCTGATCTAGGATCATAATGCATAGGTCCTTTAACCACTAAGCTATTTTTACCATGCCCATAAATAGTTCCAATAATATCTATATAATTATGAAAAATAACCTTAAAAGTTTTTATTTTATACTTAAAATTAGTAGTTTTAACTTTAATTGTATGTACAAAATTTTTTGTGGTACTTACAGTGATATCTTTTACAATAGCTGTTTTTCCAGTATATTTAGTTGTTGATTTATATTTATAATATTTTTTAAGATATGTTGTTTCTTGTTTCATTTTTTTACTAGTTTTATAATTAATAATGATTTTGACAAATTCATAACCTAAACTTTCAGAAGCTGATAAATCTTTTATAGCTAAAATTTTTTTATTTTTAGGTTTGTAAGTTTTATAAACTTTTTTTTCTACCTCGTCCATTATATCATCAGTATATCTATGTTTATACACAACTGTAACTGACTTAATCTTATACTTATTTTTAAAGGAATTTTTAACAGAAATTTTGAAATTTCCTTTACGAGTATATCCTCCTTTTTTAACACTAACAATGTCAGTTTTTTTTATCTCAGAAATTTTAGTTTTATAAGAATCTTCTGAAATATATTGAGATATTTTATCTGAATATATTGATTCTGATTTTTTACTAGCCGCAAAACTTGTACTCATTGCAAAAACAGATACCAAAACAACTATTCCTATTATTAACAATAACCTACTAAATTTCATTTTATTTCCCTCCTGAACAATTAAATACTACTTCAATAAGATAATATGATATTATATAAACTAAAAATAAAATAATATATAATGCATTAAATGATAAAACAATTCTTTTTCTAAATATGTATTTAAAAATAATATTATTTACATCATATTAACATAAACTTCATATCCTTTTTTATTTGAAACAAGATCTAAATGATTATTTGATAAATCAGCATCCTTATTCTTATTTTTATAATCCAAATGGATAAAACCACCATAATATCTTGTTTCATAATATCTATATTTAAGCTTATTGATTACTCTTTTAGGTATAAGTACTTTAGTTGATTTTCCTTTTTTTAATGCAGGAACTTTAATCTTATATACAGTCCTATCATAATTATCTATTTTAATATAGCAAACTTTTGTAGACTTAGTCCCAATATTTTTAACAGATAGAACATGCCCTTTACTAATTTTTCCAACATTACTTAAAGCTAAGTCCCTGTAAGACTGCTTATTATTTTTTAATATATTCTTTTTCCCACTAGTAAAAATTTTATAATTAGTAGCTACTTTATTACCAACAATTTTATTGTTATTATCATAGATATAAACATTTTTCTTGAATGTATTAGAAGTAACTATATTTTTTCTACCATCAATAGATGATTCTGAAGAAATATAATTCTTCTTAACAACATTATTAGAGCTATAAACAGATAATCCTCCTTTTATAATATTATTAATAATACGACTTTTAGATCCAGATAACTGTAAATATCCTATAGTATTTTTAGAAATATTATTAGATCTATCTGCATAAAAACCTTCTTTTACAATGAAACCAGTTACTATCGTATTTTTAGAAGTAAAAATATTATTAACAGTCACTTTCCCATTAGCTTTAAGTTTGATAGCTTTATTAACATTTAAATCTAAATTATATTTTCCTGCATTAAATACTACAGTATCTCCATTAGCTAAAGGAGATGGATTTTCATAATCCTCATTACTCAAAAAAGCATCTATACTAGAAGTACTGTTACTAGTAGTTATAGTATAAGTTGCAGCACTAACATTACCAATCATAGTGGCAACCAGAATAACTACTATCACCATTAACAGTGCATAGAGCAACCTGTTTTTATTTGCTTTATCAAAAATCTTAAACACTTTTAACACCTCAAATGCCATAAATAATTCATATAATCACTTCTTCAATAAATAATATTTGATAATATAGATATCATGTTAACTAAAATTTCACAATAAATCTACATATCATTATATACATTAGCTAACCATTATTTTCTTCTATATCAGCTCCATTAGAACTATACAAAAAATAAAAACAAACAAATTGTAATATATTTATTAAATGCAAGATTAATTAAAGATTCCTCCATAAATAACTACTAAAAAAGATAGTTAGGAAAAAATAAAGAGGTTGTAATAATAATACAATCCAATTTTTACTTATTTCCTACATCAAAAATTAGTTATTTGTTTTTATTAAAACTGTTTTTTGAATATACTGTATGTATTGCTTTTTTTAGCTTGGTTCCGAATTTATTTTTAGTTATTTTATTCTTAACCCCTAAAACTTTTATCTGATGATATTTATTTAACTTAATTGTATTTTTAGTGATTATATTTTTATTTCCAATTATTTTAAGCCCATGATCACCATTACGATATATTGTGTTTTGTTTTACTTTATTACTATGTCCAATCAATTGAGCTCCATATTTTTTATTTCTATTTAAAGTATTTGCAAATAAGGTATTTTTACTTCCTGTTACATAAATTCCATAAGTTTTAGATTTTATTTTAAGATTTTGCAATACATTTTCATGCCCAATAATATAAATGCCCTTTTTAGCAGATATAGTAGTTGAATAAGTTCCACCGTTGATAGCATTAGCATTGCCTTTGAGTATAATGCCATAATTAGTAGCTTTAAACTTATTCAAGACCAAAGCATTCTTATTACCATTTATATTAATACCACTTTTTGAATTAACAGAATTCCCCTTTAAAACATTATTATTGCCTTTTAAAACAACTCCATAATAGCTAGACTTAATATTATTTTTCTCCAATAAATTATACTTACCATCTACATAAACACCATATTTAACATTACTAACAGTGTTATTTTTAATATTATTAAAGTTTGATTTCACTCTAATACCATAACTACCACTACTACCCAAGACCTTATTACTTGTTATTTTATTATAACCAAAGGAAAAAATATTTATACCAACAAATTTAGAATTTTTAATAACATTAAGCTTAAGATTATTCCCTTCAGCATTAACATAAATCCCAGCATAATTATTATTCATATTATTGCCAAAAAGAAGATTACCATAACCATTAACAGAAATACCATATCTTTTAGAACCATTAATCACATTATAATAAAACTCATTATTAACACCATAAACAGAAATAGACTCACCACAATTTAAAAAAATATTACGAGTAATATCATTCTTCTCACCAGAAACATAAACACCAAAATCACAATTCCGGAAATAATTACCCGTAGCAAGAACACTATCAGAATCAGTAAACAGACCATAACCACAATTAACAAACCTACTGTTCACAATATCAACATTTTCAGATGATAGTATAACTATTGCCATGTCTTTAACATTAGTAAAATTGTCATCCTCAGATCCGAATCCAGTTGCATTCACAAAGTAAAAAGCATCACCCATTATATTTTTAAAAATATTACGACTTGTGGAAATAGCTTCTGATGAATATGATACTATAGCTTGAGATGTGATGTTTGTGAAATTATTATCAAAACAAAATAATCCAATCAGATTATTCATTATAATAGCTGTATCCAAATCAACAAAAGAATTATCAAGTATATGCAAATCTTGTGATAATTCAATCGAAATACCAACAGAAGAATTTTTAAGACTATTACCTATTAACTCTATCAATTTACAATCAATTAAATATATAGCATCTAATCCATTATTTTCTATAACATTATGATTAACAAAATTTTGCCTTGGTGTGAAATACATCATTGGCATATTTATTAAATCTACATATATTCCAATCCCCAGATTATTTTTTAAGGCATTATTGTTTATTGTTGCAAATGTAGCATTTCCTATGTATATAGCATTACCAGTATTATTTTCTAAGAGATTACCAATCATCTCAACATTATCTATACTTGGAGCATAAAAACCATTAGTATTATTGCTTATAGTATTATTACTAAGAGAAGCAGAACCCCAGATATTAACACCTAACAAATAAACACCATCGTCTTCATTGTTACAGATAGAATTATTAAATAGATTAAATTGTAATATATTAGAAAAATAACATCCAAAACCAAGATTATCAGATATATGATTGTTAAAAATGTCTAAAATATTGACATCATCTGCGTGTACTCCTGTTTTTTGATTATTAGTTATTTTATTGTCTGTGATATTTAAATATGTTGAAGTATCTGAATAAATTCCTGATTCAAAATTATCAGAAATATTATTATTTTTAATCACCACATTATTAGAATTTTCCAAATAAAACCCAAACATAGAGTTATTAGTAATATTATTAGTTTCAAGACTTAAATTAATAGGATTATTAGTATAAACTCCAGATTCAAAATTATATCTAATATCATTATTTTTAACAATCATATTTTTAGAATCAGAAGAATATAAACCATTATTTTTATTGTTTTTAATTTTATTATTTGATATTTTTATATTATTTCCTTCAGAAACTGAAATTCCAGAAGCTTTATTACCTTCCATCTTATTATCATCAATATCCATCTCATTAGAGGAATATATATTTATAGCATCATTTTCACTATTTTTAATTTCATTTTTTTTAATATCTACATTCTTAGAGTTAATAATGCGAATACCCGTATCTTTATTGTCATTTAATGTATTATTTTCTATTTTAACCTCATTAGAATTGTCAATGTAAATCCCATTACCTTCAGTTCTAACAGTATTATTTTTAATAATTGTATCATTGGACTCACTTATATAAACACCAGTAGTGCTATTAGACAGATTATTATCCGATATATCAATATTTGAAGATTTATAAACACCAATCCCATTTCCATTACTGTTTAAAGTATTATTAACTATCTCAATATTCTTAGAATCAGTTACAATAATAGAATTTTCAATATTTTTAAATGTATTATTAATAATGCTTAAATTATTGAGTTCATCACCAATAACACCAGATAAATAGTTCATAAAAGTGAAACCTTTAATAGTAACATTATCCTTTGTAACAAAAAATCCATAATCCGAAGTTGAAATACCCGAACCATTAAGAATAACACCCACATCACAAGTCAAATTAACAGACTTAGAAACAGTAAGCATTATACTATCATAAACACTACCAGTACCATTAAAATGCAAAGTAGTGATATCATTAGAATTATCTAGTAAATCTTGCATCATATCACTAGTCCAAGTATTATTAATAATATAAGTCGTAGCATTAGCACTAGACAATGAAATGAAGATTCCAAACACAAGACATACGATTAAATATTTTTCAATTTTCATATTAAACACCTTAATTTAAACAAAACACCTTAATTTAAAACACTTAATTACTTTTTATGATGGAAGATAGATAGTTTCCTCTGTTCCATCAACATAATGACAAATATATGTACCATCAGGAAGTTCAATAAGATGTGCTCCAATAGGGAAATAATATATTTGCCCATCTGGAAGTTGATAAATCCATGGATCAGAGATATGAGTAGTGTCTCTTGTCCCATCAAGATAAAGGACATATTTAAAGCCATCAGGAGTATCAACATACTGAGTATCATTATAAAGAGTAATATTTCTTCCATCAGAAACAAAAAAATTAGTTGTTCCATTAACATGATAATAAATCTCAGTTCCAACAGGCAAATAATAATCCTTAGACATGTATGCAATACTATTCTCATCTATATCATAAAAAGAATTAAAAGATTTAGTAACATTATTATAACAATAAAAGAACCAATGTTTAACCCAAGATCCAGGATTAGAAGCATTTTCAGTATATGCCATGATAAAAGAACTATTTAAAACTAATTTCTTCATTTTAATATGAGTACTCAAAGAAGAACTTAATATTTGATATGCTTGGTTTACAGAAGTAATTTTAGAACTAGTAAGCTTAAAAAAGACTTCAATACCAACAGAAGCATTTGTTTTTGTGACATTATAGTCATTATGGGAACTATCCAGATAATGATTACAAATCAAATCCCAAGCTTCCCAAGCATTATCATGAGTAATATACAAACCATTAGGAAGAGGTTGAGGATATTTTTGATTATTTGATTGAATAATGTTAATAATCTGATTGGTAATTATAGCTCCATCTACATTAATCCATGCTCCATTAACATATACTTGATTGTATACATGTCCTAAATGAGGGTTTTTAAGAGGAAATTCAATAGATTCAAAATAAGCTATAGCCTTATATTTGACAGGAATTCCAGATGCTCGACATAAGGCAGTTATTAGATTAGAAAATCCAACACAATTAGCAGAATATATACCATTAACTTTATTACTTTTGTTTAAAACACCCATTGCGGAATAATTAGCCTCTTCTACATAGTCAACATTTTTTTGAACCCATTTATAAATAGCATTAGCTTTTCCTAAATGATCATCATTTTTATAACTTTTAGTGATATTTTTTGCTAATTCTTTAATATAAGGATCATTGACTTCACATTTAGTTGAAGGAGCTAAATATTTGTTTGTTAAGTAAGTATAGTTTTCTTTTGTCTTGGTTGTCCGATTTAATAATAAATATTTGTTTTTAGCTGATGATTTAAGCCCTATTACCTGAAAAGACTCAATAACAACGACTGTTCTAATACCATTGCTATATGTTATTTTAGTGGTTTTAGGAACTACATAATTAACATACTTACCTTTTAGGGTTGTAGTGTTTTGTTTTGAAGTAGTCCATCTAAGACCTGCTGGTCTTTGATCAATAGTAGTAGAGTTAGCAACTCCAAACCATTGCATTTTCTTATCTTTATAATCATATGTTTCTTTAAAGGTTCTATCCTTATTTTTAGTAGTAACACCTTTTACATATTTATCAGCTGTAGTTTTTTTAATACTATTAACTTTTACTGCTTTAATTTTTTTAGCATTTTTATAAGCTGTATTCAATGATTTTAGGATTTTGTTTTTATTTGATCCTTTATATTTTTTTTTAACATTACTAATGTTGGTTTTAATTTTTTTAAGTAATTTGTTTTTATCATATTGGGAGATGTATTTTTTATTCGTGTTCAGTTTTTTAGCCTTATTAATATCCGTGTTAAGGTTTTTCAAGTTTTTAGTCACTATTTTGTATGATAAAGCTTTAGATGCAATTATTGTAGTTCCTGCTTGTGAAAATGTAGCTTTTATAATAGAATTTGATATGCTTAAATTTTGTGAAATCTGTATATTGAAATTAGCTATTCCATCAGAAGAAGTTATTCCATGATAAGATTTGTTATCTACGACTAAGTTTATTTTTTTTCCTTGTGCTTTTTCAGAAGGAGTTATAGATTCATTATTCTTAAATACATTATTATTGGTAGTATAAATTGCACTGAGAAGATTGTCCCCGCCAACAATATAAGATTTCACATTTAGAGAACCACCTTTGTTGACAGATGAAGGAGAATCAATTGCAATAGAAACTTTAGCGATATTAGCTAACAAACTAACACTATTCAATCTTAAAATTCCAGAATTGTAGATACCACTTCCATAAGTAGCACTATTACCACTAATGGTTCCACTAGTGACATTTAAAGAGTTAGTAGAGTAGATAGCTCCACCATTAGCACTAACTTTATTATTGGCTAGGTTACTTGAAGAAATGGCTAAAGGAGAGCTTGTATAAATTGCTCCACCGTTTTTTGCAGAATTATTGTTGAGTTTAGAGCTTTCAGTTACAGTAGACAGAGAACTACCAGATAAAAATAGTGCACCACCATTATTCTTTACATTATTTTTATTAAACGAGCTAGAACCAATATAAATAGTATTGGTTGAATAAACTGCTCCACCGTCAGTAGCTGTGTTTGTAACAAATGAAGAACCTGTAATCCTCATTTGATTTGCACTATATACAGCTCCACCATTAGCGGATGCATTATTATCTAAAAATAAAACACTATTAACAACTAATTTACCATTACTATAGACTCCACTACCATTAACCGCTCTATTATTAGTGAAATTAGAATTATTTAAAATATTTACAGTGCCACTGTTAATATATAATCCAGCACCATTAGAGTTAGCAGTATTACCTGAAAATCCAACAGAATTAGCAGTTAAATCAGAATTGGTATAAATCCCACCACCATTAATAGCTTTATTATCATTAAAAATAGATTTACCTATAATAGTTGTAACTCCACCATTTAAATACAATGCTCCACCATTAGAATTAGCACTATTCTTATTAAAGTTAGTAGTAATGATATTTAAATCATCTAAGCTGTAAATAGCTCCACCATTAGCTGATGCATTATTATTTAAAAATAAAACACTATTAACAACTAATTTACCATTACTATAGACCCCACTACCATTAACCGCTCTATTATTAGTAAAATTAGAATTATTTAAAATATTTACAGTACCACCATTAATATATAGCCCAGCACCATTAGAACTAACAACATTACCTGAAAATTCAACAGAATTAATAGTTAAATTAAAATTAGTGTAAACTCCACCACCATTAGCAGCTTTATTGTCATTAAAAATAGATTTACCAGTAATAGCTGTAACTCCACCATTTAAATACAATGCCCCACCATTTGAATTAGCATTATTCTTATTAAAGCTAGTAGCAATGATACTTAAATCATTTAAACTATAAATAGCTCCACCATTAGCTGATGCATTATTATTTAAAAATAAAACACTATTAACAACTAATTTACCATTACTATAGACCCCACTACCATTAACCGCTCTATTATTAGTAAAATTAGAATTATTTAAAATATTTACAGTACCACCATTAATATATAGCCCAGCACCATTAGAACTAGCAACATTACCTGAAAATCCAACAGAATTAATAGTTAAATTAAAATTAGTGTAAACTCCACCACCATTAATGGCTTTATTGTTATTAAAAGTAGATTTACCAGTAATAGTTGTAACTCCGCCATTTAAATATAATACTCCGCCATTAGTTGATGCATTGTTTCCATTAAATTTAGATGAAGAAATTTGTAAGTTTTTAAGGGAATAAATAGCTCCACCCCTGCCAGTTGCAAGATTATCATTAAAATTAGCTGAAACAATGCTTAATACACTGTTAGAGTAAATTGCACCACCGTTAACTCCATTATTGGATGAAAAATTTGAGTTGCTTAATATTCTAGTTGTTCCTCCATTGAGATATAATGCTCCACCATTTGATATGGCATTATTTTTGTTAAATATAGAGTTAGAAATATTTAAATTCTTAAGAGCATATATGGCTCCACCATTGTTTGCATTATTTGAGGTAAAATTAGATTTAGAAGAAATGCTTATTTGACCATTTGCATAAATTGCTCCGCCAGAGGTGGTAGCAGTGTTTTGTGAAAAATTAACTGTGTTAATTTCTAAATCATTTAAAGAATAGATTCCTCCTCCATTTATAGCAGAATTGTTTTTAAATGTAGAGTCATTTAGGTATTTAATTGGAATTTGAGTATAAATTGCTCCACCCGTGTTTGTGGCAGTATTTGAGTCAAAGATTAAGTTTTTTAAGATGATTATTTTGTTGTCATTGATGGTTCTGTTGTATAATCCTAATGCTCCACCATTATTTGCTTTGTTAGAGGTGAAGTTAGAGTTTAATATTGTGGCTGTTCCATTAAATATGAATATTGCTCCTCCTATACTGTTTGCATTGTTTTGATTAAATATGGAGTTGCTAATAGTTACTTCGCAATCAGAGATTCTGATTGCTCCGCCTATATTTGCACTGTTATTAATGAATTTACAGTTTATGATTTTAGTTCCTGTTCCACTGGCTATGGAAATGGCTCCTCCGTCATTTAGGGCGAAATTGTTAGTAAATGTTGAGTCTATGATTGTTAAATTGGTTGTACCAGATCTTATTGCTCCTCCTTGAACAAAATTATCTGTGCCTGGTTGGTTTCCTAGATTGTTATGGAAAATAGAATTTTTTATTACCGAGTTAGATGCTTGAGGATATATGAAAATGGCTGCTCCACTTTCTCCAGCATTATTTGAAAAAGTACAGTTGTCAACAGTTATTTTAGCATAGGTAAGGATAGCTGTTCCACCTAAAGTGTTGCCATTTCCGTTGATAAATTTAATATGTTTGAATGTGATGTTGTTTGCATTTACCCATGCGATTCTGCTGATGTTTTCTCCAGATAATGTTGCAGGGTTATTAGCAGAAGCACCAGTAAATGTTAAATTTTCCTTAGTTATTCTGATTACAGAGCCATTACTTTTAAATGTATTTGAGCCTAATTGAATAACATCTCCAGAACTAGCAGTATTAATAATGTCATTTATATCGTCGAAAGAATCTCCACTAACAGCCAGATTACTTGCTGAAACTGCAGAGAAAGAGGTAAAAAGCAGAAACACTAAGATAAAAAGAAAAATTCCAGCTTTCACCCCCCCCCCCCATGTATATAAATTTCCGTGTGTTAAAATTAATTAAATCCATTTAAACCACTTACATAATATTTTTAAAAAAAAATAGCTGAGAAAAAAATACAATCAACTAAAAGTTAAAAAAAATATTCTCAACTAATGAATAGTTTTTATATTCCTATATAAACAACTTCCTAAATGAATCAAGTAGAAAAATATATAACAATGAAAAAACAAATATTATAATTTATAATAGAAAAGCAAAACATTGACAAAAAATGAAAACAGACAGGATTATATATTAAAAAAGAAAGCAAGTTTAATGCCTTAAAATTTTAAAACATAATATTGCAATACTAGCAATAAAATAAAAAAAAAATGTAATAAAATATTAATCAAATGAAGCAAACAAGAAAAAGAGTAAAAAGGATTTATTTTTTGATTTAAGATTTTTTAAAAAATGAGGATGTCTCATGATTAAAATCTTTAGAAATTTGAGGAAATCAACTTTTTTTTAAAAAAGATTTAGATACTTTATAATTGCTAATTTCATTGTATTTTGTAAAACTATTTTTTGATAGATTCATAATTTAAATTTTAGTTAACCTAAACCTTTAAATCTGATTAAAATTATGATTTTAGTAAAAATATCATGGGATATCTTCTTCTATGTTTTCATAAGGAATTGTGAAATCAGAAAATTCAAGAGCTCTTTTTCTTGCATTTTTCTTAAATTTGTCTCGGAGTGTTTGATCTTCAATAATTAAATCCATTGCATTAGCCATTTCTTGTGGATTGTTTGGATTTATTAAAATCCCTACATCATCAGTTATTATTTCCCGTATTCCTCCAATATTACTTCCTATAACTGGCTTTCCACATGCAAGTCCTTCTAAAAGAACTAATCCAAAGCTTTCAGAAAATGATGGGAGGATTAACATATCTGAATAAGGAATTATCTTTTCAACATCTTTTCTAATACCTGTAAAAATCACATTTTTAATCTTATTTTTTGCTACTGTTTTTTTTAATTCATTGGATAATAGTCCATCACCTACAATCAATAGATTAGATTCATTTTTCATTAATTTTTTAGCATTAAGGAGAGTAAATAGGTTTTTTGCATTTACTAAATTTCCAACAAAAATAATTGTTGGAAAGTTATTTATGATATTCATTTCTTTTTTTATATTGCTTACATCATTTCCTATATTGCTTATATTCCTTTTTTCTGAAATATTCTTGGATCCAATAGTGCTTTCACTATCATAACCTAATTCTTTAAATTTATCAATATCAACACTATTTAAGTGTATTTTTGTTTTTGACTCTATGTCTTTAAGATTTATTTTAATAATTTCATCTTTTAAAGCTTTACTTACTACAAGGACAACATCAGCACGATTTAATATGAATTTAATCAATGGTCTAATAATTTTATTATTTTTATAAAGAATTAAAATGTCTGATCCATGAGATGTTACATAAACCTTTTTTTTAGTAAAAATTCCTCCTAAAACAGCTATTAATCCTGCTGGAAAAAGATAATGACCATGAATTATATCAATATCATATTTTTTAACAATTTTAATTAATTTTATTGTTCCAAATATAATGAAAAATAAAGCCCTTAAACCTGGAATGTTTATGCCATAAGGAACCATTACATGAATATTTTCATTGTGTTGTTGCTTATTATGGTGTTGTTTTTTTATGTCTTTGTGATAATAAGTAATTACAAATACTTCATCTCCATTTTCTACAAGTTTTTGACTTAATTTATTTGTATGATTGCTTATTCCACCTATATGTGGAGGATATTGACCAACAATAGCTATTTTCATTTTTTTACTCCAAAGTTATCTTAAAATTAATAAAAACATTATGTATAAAATAAAACACTTTATTCTCTAAACAGATTTAGATTTTGATCAAACTTTTACAAAAAGTTTGTTTTAATGTAAATTTATTGTCTTCTTTATAATATTTGTTCTCTTTTACAATTTATCCTCCGAACTCAAAAATACACACTTTTCCAAATTGTTTAATTAAATTGTAATCATCAATATGACGTGAATTAAATGTTATATAATAAGTAGCATTTTCATTTTTCAAAAAATCAGACATATTCTTTGAATCTCCTTTTCTATACATAAATAGAATGTTTTTATTTAAATAAAAGCTGTAAAATGGTCTATCAGATATGATAACTTTTTCTTTATAATTAGGATCATGAATTTTTAACCAAACAACGGTGTCCTTAACATTATCAACAGTAGAATCATGTTTGTCAATACTAAAATAGGTTACAGGAGATATTAAAAATAAAATTATAATAAGTAAAGGAACTAATTTATTAAAATTTATAGAACTAATGGCTTTTTTAATTTTAATTAATTTTTTAGATTTATTAAATAATATACTTTTTAAAAGCCAAGTTTTAAAAGAGTTAAGTTCTTCTGAGAAGATATTTATAAAATATATACAAATAAAAATAACAGGAGGTAAAAATGCAATGAAATATCTATCTACTTTAGTAATTCTTGTGGTAAAAAAGATTAAATAAATAAAAAACCATGCAAACATTGTGATATTATAATTTATATGTTTACTTTTAGATTGGATTTTGTTTAAGCCATAAGAAAACAATATAATCGCTATAAAAAATAAAAAAACTGTGTATTTCCAAGCTAAAACATATGTTAGTAAAAATGAAGAGATTATTAAAACAGAAGATAAAACTAAAAGGAATATAGGAAATTTATTTTTTATTTTATAATTCTTATTTTTAAAATTCTTAGTTTTATTAATCTTAGTATTATTAATCTTAATTTTATCAATTTTAGTATTGTTATTTTTATCATTATTTTTTACATTTTTCTCGCTTTTATCGTTGTCATATTCATTAATTTCTTTTTTATTTTTTAAGTTAGATATAAACTTGTATATGGCAATTACACAACCTAATAAGACTAAAATAATTAAAAATTTAGCTAGTTTTAAATGTGGTTCATAAATAATATATGGAATCCTTATAATATAATATAAATAATGATTATATAAATCTCCCTTTAATCCTAAACCCATAGCTTCTGCATACCCTAAAAATGCAATAGGAAGTTTATTGTACCATAGATAAATAAAATAAGGAAGAGTAGTTAAAACAAAAGCTATCATTCCAAAAAAAACCTTTTTAAAGTAAAGTTTAAAATTTTCTCTAATGTCTTCTTTGGAAAGAAAATAAATAAAAACAACTAAAATCATAAGCATTGAAGTGAATTTAGCTAAAAATCCTAATGCTAAAAATACAAAACCTAAATAAAAATATTTTGTATTTTTCATCTTTCCCATAATCAAATACATTGCTAAAATACAAAGACATATTGAAGGAACATCAAACCCACCATTTCCAGTCTCATGTAAAATTATATAAAAACAAGCAAATAAAATAGCTCCAAGTGTTGAAATTAAGTTGTTAAATCTAAGTTTAAATAAGAAGTAAGAAGATATTACACCAAGGATGTAAAATAAACCTGTAATTATGAAAATACTATCTTCACCAATAAAACCCATTCTAAAAACAAGAGAGTTTAAAAAAGGAATTAAAGGTGATAATGGTGTTAAATAGCTATCATATCCTCCATTAAATCCTGCAAATTTTAAACTGTAAGCAAGATAGTAGTAAACATCTACCCATGAGTTAAAATTTGTTGAACAATTAATATAAATAATTAAAAAAGAAATTATTATAGAAAAAGCTGTTAAAAATATTAAAGACAACTTTTTTTCAGTCCATTTAATTTTAAGCATATGAAAATTTATATATTAAATGATATTTAAATATTTTTAATAATCAAACTCCTAAATAACTTAAATAGATTAACAATCTTTAGATTAGCAATTTTTCATGATTAATTATCTTTCATAGATATGATTTATTCCCGTAGATAAATGCTTACTTTTCCAATAGTTTTAATAATTTTATATCCTTTAACATGATTAGAATAATTTAAATTAGAAATAAAATAGCTTACACTTTTATTTTTAAGAAAACTGCCTATATTACTCGTATTAACATTTTTTGTTAAGAGACTTACTTCTTTTCTCATGTAAAATGTATAAAATGGAGAATCTGAAACAATGACCTTGTTCATGTAGTCAGTATCATAATTTTTTAGCCAAATGACTGCCTCTTTTTCATTATTTATAATAGATTCATGACGATTAATTGATAAATAGCTGGTTGTTGAAAATAAGAAAAGAATAATAATGAAAATAGGAATAATTTTTCTAAAATTTAGCCATTTAATTAGCATTTCATGTTTAATCAATTTTTTGATTTTTAAGTAATTTTTAGGATTGTCTACATATATATTTTTTAATAACTTTGCTTTTAAACCGTTGAGCTCTTTTGAGAATGTGTCAATGAAGTATAAACAGATGAAAACAAAAGGAGGCATAAATGAGATAAAATATCTGTCACCTTTAGTTATACGGGTGGTAAAAAAGATTAAATATATAAAAAACCATGAAAATATAGTTAAATCAAAATTAAAAGATTTATTTTTAGATTTAACATGATTAAATCCGTGAACAAATATTAAAATACCTAAAAAAACCAATATTTCAGTGAATTTCCAAGTTGCAATATATGTTAAGAAAAATGAAAAAGTTAGAATTATAATGGATAATATTAATAAAAGCTCATAGCTTTTCTCACTCTTTATTTTAACAATATTCTTAATATTATATTTGCTATTAATATCACTATATTTATTATTATTAATCTTACGATTGCTATTAGTATCATTATATTTATTATTATTAATCTTACATTTGCTATTAGTATCATTATATTTATTATTAATCTTATATTTGCTATTATTAATATTATTCCTATGAATAGCTTTATTTTTGTTTTTTAAATAAAAAATGAATTTAACTCCTGTAATTATAATTCCAACTAAAACTAAAGCTATTAATACATAGGCAAAAGTTAAGTTAGGAGAATAAATTATATGTGGAATCCTTTCAAAATAAAAAAAGACTTGGTAAAAAAATTCTGGTTTAATTTCTGCTAAACCCATAGCATCAGCATAAGATAAGAATGCTAATGGATTATCATAGTTGAGTGCTAAATAAATAACATAAGGGATAATTGTTAATGCAAAAAGTAGAAATCCTAAAAAGAGCATTTGAATATATTTTTTAAAATTTTTTTTAAAATCCCTTTTTGATAAAAAATAAATTAAAACAACCATAAGCAAAAGTAAAGCAGTGAATTTAGCTAAAAATCCTAAGGCAAGGATAATAAATCCTAAATAAAAACGTTTATTTGTTTTAATAGTTTGTATATAACTATTTTTTTGATTATTTTTATTATTACTATTGTTTTTATTAGTATTATTAAAATTATTATTATTATTATTATTATTATTATTACTATTATTACTATTATTATTACTATTATTATTATTACTATTACTATTATTACTATTACTATTATTACTATTACTATTATTATTACTATTATTATTAATAGTGTTATTATTATTATATTCTTGAGAAAAAATTAAATACATTGCTAAAATACAAAGACTAATGGATGGAATGTCTAAATTACCATTTCCAATGGAAAAAAGAATTATAAAAAAATTACCGAATAAAAAAGCCCCAAGTGTTGAAATTAAATTGTTAAATCTAAGTTTAAATAAAAAATAAGAGGATATTACACCAATAATATAAAACAAACCAGTAATAATAATTATACTATCTTCACTAATAAAACCTAATCTAAAAACAAGAGAGTTTAAAAAAGGAATTAACGGAGATAAATTAGGAATAACATAGTCATAACCAACATTAAATCCTGCAAACTTTAAACTGTACATTAAATATAGATAAACATCAACCCCAGTTAAAGTGTTAAAATTACAATTAATATAAATGATGAAAAAAGAAATTATTGCGGAAAAAGAGCTTAAAAAAACTAAAGAGATTTTTTCTTCATTCCATTTTTTTTTAAACATATAATTAATATTTTCAAAAAAGTATATAAAATTTTTTAATCAATTTTCTAGCACTATCAAAGACTTCAGTGCTAAAAATTAATTTTATTGTTTTATCTAAAATAACTCTTTAGTTAGAAATTTCTTTTTATTGAAGTAATTTTACCAAATGGCATATTCTATCCTTAAACTCAAAATGATAGGGTTCAGGTATATGTATATTAATATCCTTTTTAAAATCATAAACTATTAAAACTGTTTTTAACAGATTCTTTAAAGTTAGAAGCATTAGCACAAAAATCGAAAAGATTATATTATATGCTTTTAATATTACTTATGTATAGTATTTGTTTATTTTCATATAATAAATATTTTCGACACCCATATTTAAATATTATTAGCTATTTTCCCTTGAAACACTTGAATTAGAATTTCAGCTGTGAAAAAATCTTAAAGAATCATTTCAATTGTAAAAAATTTCAAGAGCAAAAATAGTAATATAAAATTATAATATTGTATTACTAAAAATCTAACTAGACAATTATTTTACAGAAAATATTAAAATATTAAAATGCTTTTTACTGAAGTGTCAATAAAAAGATTATAATAATTTGAAGAAAATTTTTAAAAAAAATATTTTGCTTCTAAATGAAAAATAAAAAAGAAGAAAAAAACATTAATATGTGGTTTTATGAAAGATATTAAAATTACTTTATCATTGGAAAAAACCAAATCAAAAGATGTTTCTATAATGGTAGATTCACTAAGAGCCAGTACTACAATAACAGTAGCTTTAGATAATTATGAAAAAATAATTCCTGCATTTTCAAAGGAAGAAGCAATACAAATAGCTTTAAAAAATGATGCTATATTGGCAGGAGAGCGAACAGGAGAAAAAATTAATGGATTTTCTCTAGGTAATTCTCCAATAGCTATTAATAAGTTTAAAACAGATAAAAAAATATTAGTTTTAACAACAAGCAATGGTACTAGAATTCTTGAATCAATGGACTCTAAAGTATTAATAGGTTCTTTAATAAATTCTTATTCAACAGCTTTATCTGCATTAAAGATTGCAAATAATCATGTTGATATTGTAATGGCAGGAGTAGGTGGAAAATTTGCAATAGAAGATTATCTTGTTTCTGGAGACATTATAAATTCACTAAAAGAAATAGTTTATGGTAAGGATCAAGAAATAAATAAACAAAAAATAAAGATCAATAATGAAGAGACAAATCTTTTAATAGATGACTATGGAGAAATAGCTTCAGAAGAAAGTGAAGATTTTAATTATCTAAGAGAAAGTATTTTAAACTGTGAATCAGCAATAAGGTTAAAATCAATAGGGTATGAAAAAGATGTTCTATTTGCTATTAATAAAAACATTAGTAATAATGTAGGAATATATAAAAACAATGAGATTAAATTGTTTAAAGATAAAAATTAAAGGTAAAATTAAAGATAAAAATTAAGAAAAAACTTTAAAAAATTTAAAAGGATATTAAAAAAATATTAAAAAAAAGCATAACAAATAAAATTCAATAAAAAGATTTAATAAAAAGCTTTATAAAATAAATTTATAAAATAAGTTTAAATACTTTTAGTAACATATATTAAGTAAAATATTTATAGTAATTTAAGAGAGAATTAAAAAAATTAAAAATTTTACAAAAATATTGACTAATAAATAAAATTATTTTTATTTAAAATATAAGCTTAAAAAAAACAATATACAACTAATATAAGTTCATAAGAGAAAAAAACATGGAAAAAGAAAAATTAAAAATCATAGGGACTGCTCATGTATCACAAGAAAGTGTAGAAGAAGTTAAAGATGCAATATATGAAAATTTACCTGAAGTAGTGGCTATTGAATTAGATTATGGTAGATACATGAAATTAAAAGAGGAACAATCTGGAATTGTTAAAGATGAAGAAATTTCAGTTACTAAAATCATTAAAGAAGAAAAAGTAGGAGTATTTATAACAACAAGTATATTATCTTACATACAAAATAAAATAGGACAAGACTTAGACATTAAACCGGGATCTGAAATGATAGCAGCAATTGAAGCTGCAGAGGATATTGATTCTAAAATAGCTTTAATAGATAGAGACATTAACATAACATTTCAAAGAGCTTTAAACAAAATGAGTATATGGGAAAAACTAAAGTTCGTTTTTAGTTCTATTTTTAGTTTATTTATTGGAAAAGATGAAATTGAAAATATTGAAGAATTAAAAAATGAAGCAAATTTAGATGAGATAATGAAAGAGTTTGAAAAAATCTCTCCAAGTGCATATGAAGTTTTAGTCAAGGAAAGAGATGCTTACTTGGCAAATTCAATTTTAGAAATTGAAGAAGACAGTGTTGTAGCTGTTGTAGGAGCTGGTCACAAACCAGGGATAAATCGCTATCTAAATAATCCAAATGAACTTCCATCAAAAGAATTCCTTACAAATATAGATAAAAAAGGATTTCCATGGCTAAAAATCATTCTTCTTTTAATTCCTATTTCATTTGTGGTGATATTTTTTCTGGCTTTTATTAACGGGATCAATATAACAAATAATCTTTTAGAATTTGTATTAATCGGAGGAGGTTGTGGTTTTATTGGGTCAATATTATCTGGCTCTAAACTTCAATCAGCTATTGTTGCTTTTGTTGTTGCTCCATTAACTATTATTCATCCATTACTTGCTGCTGGATGGTTTTCAGGTTTAACTGAAGCTAAATTTAGAACAGTTAAAAGAAGTGATATTAACAATATTGCTAATATCAGTTCCATTAAAGATTTATGGAAAAATAATATATTCAGAATTTTACTGGTAGTAATTGGAACAAATCTTGGAGTAAGTGTTGCTACATTAGTAATTCTTCCTTCACGAGTATTTTTCCCCTTGCTGACAAAGCTTTTTGGAGGATAAGAATGTATTATATCTTTCGTTGCGATTGTGGAAGGGCACTTTACTCAAAAGAAGGTGTAAAAACCCGTAAATGTGTTTGTGGAAAAACCATTAAAGTTAAAAGTCGCAGAATATTTAAGAAAGTAGAAACTGCAGATCAAGCATCAGAGGCAGTAAGAAAAATGCAAGAAGAAAACTACGAGAATACTTTCTTTAAAACAGCCGATACAATAAAATTTCATCGTAGATTTAGCTAAATAAAACATTCATTATAAAATAAAATACTTTCAAGAAATAAAAATATTAATTAAAAATTATACTATAAAAAAATATTTAAAAAATAAAAATTAATAAAATTAATAAAATTAAATTTATGTTACTTAAAAAAATTGTTAAAAAAATATTAAAATTATTTATTAAAGTTATTTATTAAAATGTTAAAGTTATTAAAATTATTAAAGTATAATTAAATTAATTAAAAACAACAAAAATGTCAAACTTTCTTAAATCAATTATTTAAAGGTTTAAAGGTGAAATAAATGTCGACGAATATATTTTTAGAAATAATTATAATTATAATTTCAATTATAGTCAGTGCTTACTTAGTAATGGCTGAAATGGCTATTGTATCTTCACGCAAAGTTAAATTACAGAAAATGTTAAAAGATGGAGACAAAAGAGCACAAATAGCTATTGATTTGTATGATAATCCAAATGATTTCCTCTCTGTCGTTCAAGTAGGAATAACACTCATCAGTATTATTATAGGGGCTGTTAGTGGAGCTTCATTGTCTGATACATTGTATATTTATTTAAAACATGTTCCTTATGGACATACAATTGCTATGGTTAGTGTGATAATAATTACTACTTATATAACCTTGGTAATTGGGGAATTGGTTCCAAAAAGAGCAGGTTTAAATAATCCAGAAAAAATATCATTGAAAATATCTAGATCCCTAAAAATTCTAACAAAAATTTCTCGACCTTTATTATTTGTTCTCAGTGTTTCAACAGATTTCATTTTAAAATTAATTGGTTCATATAAAAAAAATGTTGATGTTATTACTGAAGATGATGTTAAATTACTTATTGAAGAAGGAATTGAAGATGGAACAATAGAAAAAGATGAAGAAGAAATAATTAGAAATGTTTTTCGCTTAGATGAACAAAAAATTGATGTTTTAATGACTCCTCGTACAGAAATAATCTGGATTGACTTAGAAGACCCACAAGAGGATATGAAAAAAAGAGTTATTCAAAGTGAAAGGTCTATTTTCCCTGTTGCAAGAGATGAACTTGACAATTTAGAGGGAGTGATTCAAGCAAAAGATATTTTAAGCTCAATGTTTTTAGAAGGAGAATATGACATTGAAGAATGTATTAAAAAGCCTATTATTGTACCAGAAAATCTTCAGGCACTTGATTTATTAAAAAAATTTAAAGAAAACAAAGAATATGTTCATATGGCATTAATTGTGGATGAACATGGAAGTGTTGTAGGTTTAATAACTTTGAATGATTTTCTTGAAGGATTAGTAGGAGATATTCCTGGAATAGATGAAACGGACGATCCAAAAGCAATAAAAAGAAGTGATGATTCATATTTAATCGATGGATCCTTTCAAATCGATAGATTTAAAGACATGTTTCAAATATCAGAAAAATTACCTGAAGAAGAAGACAATTTTACCACTTTAGCAGGATTTATTTTAAGCTTTTTAGATAAAATACCTGAAGAAGGTGAGTCATTTACATGGAAAAACCTTAAATTTGAAGTTTTAGACATGGATGGTCACCACATAGACAAAATTTTAGTAAAAATTGATTAAAACTTTAAACAAAAAATTAAAGAAAGTGTGACAATTATAGCCCTGAAAGAAAATTTTTGAATTAATGATTTGTTGAAATATTTATTTTAAAAAATAAGTTTATATTATATCTAATTTTTAAAATAACCATTTATAATTTTATTATATAGAAAAATATTTATTATAATTATTTAATTTAATTAATAGATGAATATAGGGATTTTTAAAAAAAATTATTGCTTCTAAACTTTATTTCCTGGACTATACTATTGGTAAAAAACCTGACCAATCTTATAAAATGATCTAAAAGATAAAATAACTTTAACAAGCAATAATAAATAATATTGAAAAAGTTAAAAATAATCCATATATTATATATAAACAATAAAGTACCTTAAAACTAGCTAATTTCAAACTGAATAGCTTATTTGATATTTTTTTAAATGATTGTAATTAAATAGATTTAAATGGATTATAATTAATAAGTCAATAATGCTCTTTAGCACCAGAGCTATTTCTATGATATTTTCCAAATTCAATTATTTGATTAACATCAGAAGAATCAAATACTGGACCCTCAACACATATTCTCCAGCCTGTTTTATCAACACAACATTGACCACAGATCCCTAAAGCACATTTCATATATCTTTCAAATGAGTACTGAGCTGGAATGGCTTCATTTTCCAAAATATCAAAAATTCCTTTCATCATAATTTCTGGTCCACAAACAACGGCAGAATCATAGTCATTGTATTTTAAAACATCTAATGCTCTATGAGTAGCAAAACCTCTAAACCCACAGCTTCCATCATCTGTACATGTATATACATTTAGATTTTCACTTTTATTTAATTCGTTTTCATCAAAATTGTTATCGTAGACATACAAAAAGTCATCATTTTTAGAAAATAAAAGCTCATCTTTAGTTTGGGAAGCTGAAATAACATTAACCTCTTTTCCAGATGCTAAAGCCATTTTTACAAAAGCAGAAATAGGAGCCATTCCTACCCCTCCACCAATAGCCAAAATTTTCTCACCTTTTAACCTAAATCCATTTCCATAAGGTCCACGAAGTCCTAATTTATCTCCAACAAAGAGTTTATGAAGACCTTTAGTAAATGGACCAATTAATTTAACTGTAATGGCTATTAAATTATTTTCAGCATCAATTTTTGAAATAGACATTGGTTTTTCGTCTAATTCATCACCTAAACCATTAAAATTCCATATCATTAAAAATTGACCTGGTTTGGGAATAGGTAATTCCTTCATATCCCAATCAAATATAAATGTTTTAATTGACTTTGTTTCATGAATAATGTCTTTAATTTCTAGTATTTTGTATGAATTTATAGCTTTAAAGCCATTAAAATTATTATTATTATTATTATTATTATTATTATTATTATTATTATTATTATTATTATTATTATTGTAAATATTACTATAATTATTAATACTGCTATTACCCTTAATACTACTATTGCTATTATTGTTCACAAGAATCACCATTATTTAATTTGTCCACTTTATGAGCCAAACCAATCATCTCGTTAACAGAAGAAAAATCATGGTTTTTCATAAAAACAGTTAAATCATCCTTGATTCTAGAAAATATCTCTACTCCATTATACATAATGGCTGTACCAATTTGAACTGCATTTGCTCCAGCATATAAAAATTCCACTACATCTTTACAATTTTTAATTCCTCCAACACCAATTAATGGAATATCAACAACTGAATAAACATCATAAACAGCCCTAATAGCTATTGGTTTTATTGCAGGACCAGACATTCCTCCAAACTTATTTGAAAGAATAGGATTTCCTGATTCAATGTCTATTTTCATTCCAGGTCCTAGAGAGTTAATTAAGCTGATTCCATCGGCACCTCCTTTTTGAACAGAAATAGCTATTTCTTTAATATCTGTAACATTTGGAGTTAATTTAGCTAAAACAGGAATATCAACAGCATTTTTAACATATTTAACAATTTTATAACTTAATTCAGGGTTTTGTCCAATGGCTGCTCCACATCCTCCCATGGCATGGGGACAAGATATGTTTAATTCAATCATATCAACTAAATCAGCTATTTCATTTGAAACATAAGAAAATTCTTCTTCATTGGACCCATAGATAGATGCAATAACTATTTTTTTTCCATTTTCTCGTTTAATATCTTTTAATTCTTCTTTAAATATCTCTACTCCTGGACTTGAAAGACCAATAGCATTTATAATTCCACCTTCAACTTCTACAGTTGTTGGATTTTTGTATCCTTTATTTGGATTTTTAGAAAATGATTTAGTGACAACACCACCAGCACCAGAAGATAAAATCCAATTCATGCTTGATGCATTACTTCCCATGATTCCTGCAGCCAATAATAGTGGATTTTCTATATTCATTCCACAGATTTTAGTATTTAACATAATTACTCCTTTAATAATTAACCATTTAATAATTAATAATAAATTAATAATAAATTAATAATAATAAATAATAATAATTTCAACTGAAATTATTGTTTAGAGGTTCGCAAAATACAAAACTATAAATATTATGAAGTAGAATATATTATGTTAATATGATAATTTTTAATATGATATGGACAAGATTTTAAAACATTCTCAATTAGCTATAGATATGCTTATGGATGATGTTTAATAGAGTCTACTATTTTTGTATTAATATATTATTTATATTTTTCATATAATTTTAGATTAATTACACAATTAACTTTTAAAAAAATTGTAAAAAGGAAAAAATTGTAAATGGAGATGATAATATATTTAAAAAAAGACATTTAGCTGTTGTTTTAATTATATGTGCTGTGTTCTTACTTTCAATTTCATCAGCTTCAGCTATGCGTGGAGATGGTTTGTATGAAATAATGAAAGAAATGGGTCAGGAATTACCTGATGGAACAAGTTTCAATTTAAATGGATTGAATGCTAAGCAAGTTGCAACACCTAAAAATAGTAAAATACCTAAATTTGTAATTACTAAAGGTAAACCTGCAACTTTTACTGTAGGTGTTAATGAATATACTAAAGTTGTAAAGTGGAATGTTATAGATGCAAATCATGTTAAAATAAATAAAACTGATAACAGCACTTATTATACAAAAGATAGAGCCATATATACTCATAATACCAGACCAAATACTTCTGATTCTTTAACCCTTGACTTTAAATCTAGCAAAACATATTTTATTTCAATAGATTTCCTTGATGATACAAATACTGGGTATCGGATGGGTTTTATGTTTAATTTGACAGTTTCCAATCCTGTTAAAAAAGCAGATTTAAGGTTTTCAGGTGCTCAACAAGTTGTGGATAAAAAAGGTAATGTTTATGCAATTGTTTTAAATATTAAAAACTTTGGCAATGCAGATACCACATACAAAGCTAAACTCAGTAGTTATGGCAAAAAATATCTTGGTTACAGTATAATGAGCATTAAATATAAAGGGGCAGGTAAGATTAAGACTCAAACTTTAAGTTATATTTTAAAACCTATTAAAGCAGGCAAGACAGTACAAGTAAGGATTAAATATCCCCAAACTATACCTAAATCTTTGAGAAAAAAAATTTTAAGAACCCTTACACTAAATGTAGGTAATTATATCACAGATGTAACAACCAACAATGTGTTGAAAATTCAAAAGTAAAAAATATAGTTAATTAATAGATAATTTTTATTAACTTAAATATTTTTTTATATTTTTTTTTTTTTTTTTAATTTAAAAATATTTTTTTTAATTTTTCATGTGTAATTTTAACAAATTTATTTCATTAAAATCCAAAGGGAGAGGATATGATAAAAAAAACTAGCATTATCTTAATTTTGATAACAATAGCTATTTTAGCATGTGTTAGTGGTGTTTCAGCCCAAAATATAGGAATGAGTAATGGTACATTATCTATTTATAGTGATGACAACTCAGATATTGTAAGTATATCTGCAAGTAACTTAGAAGTGGTTAAGAATAAAAATGATTCGTTTAAAGTTTTAAATAAGCAAAAGGTCACATACAAAATCCTTGAAAAGTATCAAGGCAAACCAATTACCATCAATAAAATTAAATGGTCTTGGGGAGACGGAACTTCATCAAATAGTAAAACTGCAACCCATACCTACAAGACCAGTGGATGGAAAAAAATTAAAATTGTGGTAAATGCTTCTGCAGACTATGATGTTCTTGGTTGGGGTAATAACAAAACCCGATGGATAGCTGTTTCTAAGACTTTTAATGTTTATGTGGATAATAAGGCTGATTTGGTTGTAAGTTCTATTGTTCAAAATAACAATCAAAAGAATGGCAATGTTCACAGTATAACCATTAAACTGTCTAACCAAGGTGCAAGTACTATGAAAAAGTCTTATTTTACTTTTAATCTTAAGTATGGTAAATATTCAAAAACTGTTAAAGGATGGATTCCAGCTATTAAATCAGGAAAAAAATTAACCTTTACATTAAAAATGCCTAAAGTCATTCCATATAATCTTAGGAATAAAGCTATTCGGACTATTAAATTAAATACTAAAAATGCACCTGAAGCAATGACTTTTAATAATATTATTCAATTTAAAGGTTAAGATTTTTATTTTTTTTAACTTTTTTTTTTGATCATCTTTTTTCAGATTCTATTTTTTTAAAATTGCTTTTTTTTATGATTTTTAATTTGTTTATAAAAATTATTTAATTTCTCTTATTTTTTATTACTTTTTCTCTTAATTTTTAATTATGTATTCTTTTTTAAAGATTTTATACTTAATGATTTTTAATATTTTTTTATTGTGAAAAAAATTTGAATTATATAATTTTTTAATAAAATAATTTATATAATAT
>NZ_LWMV01000064.1 GCF_001639295.1 Methanobrevibacter curvatus
ATAAATATACAAATAATAAATATATGATAATATTTTTGTAATTAGTTTATAATTATTTTTTAATAATATTTTTAATTATTTTTTTAATTATTTTTTTAACTATTTTTTTATTTTTTTTATAATTATTACTGTAATGGTTCAAGGTGATTTAATGCTTACTTCAATTCAAAAGGAACTCTTAAAAACACTTATAAATTTGTATGTTGAGTCAAATGGCAAGGCAGTCAAGGGTGAAGACATTGCAGATGTTGTTGAAAGAAGTCCTGGAACAATTAGAAATCAAATGTTAAATTTAAGAAATTTAGGGCTTGTAAATGGGGTTCCAGGTCCTCGTGGAGGATATAAACCAACTCTCGAAGCATATCATAAAATGAATGTTAGCATTTCTGATGATGATGCTATTGTTCCTGTTTATAAAGGAAACAAATGTGTTCAAAATGCTTCTGTGGCAAGAATTGAATTCACTAGTGTTCCAAATCCTGGAGAGTGTGAGGCAGCCATTAGAATTATAGGTGATATTAAAAGTTTGAATTTTGGTGAAAATATTGAAATAGGACCTACACCTGTGAATCAACTTAGTTTATCTGGTAAAATAGTTGGTAGAAATGATATGGATAATGTTTTACTTTTAGATGCAACTACTATTCGAAGTATTCCAAAAAAGAAAGTAAAAGAAGTTGGAAGTGTAAATCTAATTACTTTAAATGACAATGACTCAATTAAAGATATTTCTAAAGTTTTAAGTTCAAATTCAATTGAAGGGGCACCTGTTTTAGATGAAAATAAAAATGTCGTTGGTATGATTACTTTAAATGATATTGTTAAAGCAATTGCCAATTATACTGAAGATTTAAAGGTTTCTCATATAATGTCTAGAAAATTAATTAAAGTAGATGAAGACACTATGATTTCTGAGGCTATTGACAAGATGCATGAGCATAATGTTGGTAGAGTAATATTTTTTGATAAAAATAATAATTTAAAAGGAATCATAACTAGAACTGATATTTTAAATACTATTACTTCTTTTATTAAATAATTTATTTATCATTCAATTTTTATCATTTAACAAATATAGTTAATATTATATTTTTATATTTTTTAGATTAATTTACCTTTACTTGAATTAGATTAGATATTTTTAAATTTATCTTATTTTTAACTATTATATCTTTAATTATCACATATTATATTTTTATAATGGAATTATCAGTAAGTTAAAAGCTATTTAGTGAAAATTATGAAGATTAAGCATATCAAATTGAAAAAAAACATGAAAGTTTCAGAATTAATTGATGAATTTGATTCATTAAATGTTTTAGGTGCAGGAAGACTTTCTAAAGCAAGAAAAATAGTCTCATATATGATAAATGATGAAAAAATGGCTGTTTTTTTATCTCTTGGAGGACCGTTGGTTCCTGGAGGATTAAGAACAATAATAGCTGATATGATTAAAGATAAACAGATTGATGTTTTAATTACAAGTGGAGCCAACATCACCCATGATCTTTTAGAGAGTTTTGGAGGTAAACACTACAATAATTTAGGATTTGATGATGAAAAACTTAATTCTGAAGGTATTGGAAGAATTGGAGATATTTATACAAAAAATGAAGATTTTGTAACCTTTGAAGAAAGAATATGTTTAATTTTTGAAGACATTTTAGATAAAAAAATTAATACACAAAACCAAAGAAAAACTAAGTTAGAAAATGAGCCAAATGAAATGACTAAAGATGAAAAACTTGTGAATCATGTTTTTTCAATAAAAGAGTTATTGTTTGAAATTGGAAAAAGAATTAAGGATGAAAATTCAATTTTAAAATCTGCAGCAGATAATAATGTTCCTATTTTTGCTCCAGGTTTGACTGATTCTATGTTAGGTCTTCAATTATGGATGTTTTCTCAAGAAAATAGATTTATTCTTGATGTAATAGAAGATATGAATGAATTGTCTGATTTTGTGTTTAAATCAGAAAAAGTAGGAGCTATTCTTTTAGGAGGAGGTCTTCCAAAACATTATACTCTTGCATCTAACCTTCTAAAAGGTGGTCTTGACACAGCTATTCAAATAACTATGGACAGAAGTGAAACAGGAAGTTTAAGTGGTGCTCCTCTTGAAGAAGCTAAATCCTGGTCAAAGGCAAAGTGCGGATCAAATTTAGTTACAGTTATAGGTGATGTAACAATTATATTTCCTCTTTTAATGGCTTCTTTAGAATAAAAAGTTAAAGGTTTGTTTATTTCAATATTTTTAAAATAATTTGGTGTTTTAATTGTGGTGTTTTAATTTGAATTTTTTAATTTTAGGACTAATGTATGGGCTATCTGGTTTTTTAATGAAATTATCAGATGATGAATTTGATGAAAAAGATGGTATTAGTCACAAAATAATAGCTATTATTTTAGGAATTTTCAGTGGAGGAATTATTGGAATTTTAGCAACTCATAATGTAGATGCTACTTATATTTTTATTGGAATTCTTATTGGTACTTTATTTTCATTTAAAATCGATGGAATTCATCATATTGCTTCTTTAATTTCATTTTTAATAATTTCATTTATTTTTAAAATTCCCAATTTATCAATTTTTACTTTATTAATTTGTATTATTTCTGCTTTTATTGATGAGATAGGTAATGATAACAAAGTATTATACGAAAAAAATAAGTTTTTAAAATTATTTTTTGAATATAGATTTACTATGAAAATAGCTATTTTAGTTTTAGTTATTTTAGGAATGGTAAATTCAATTTTAGGATATTCTATTCCTTATTTAAGTTTTTTATCAATAGAAACATTAACATTCTTCTTAATATTCGAAATATCTTATGAATTAGCAAGAATAATTTTTCAAAAATTTTTAAAATAAAAAGCTTTAAATTAAAATATTAAATTAAACTATTAAATTAAATATTAAATTCTAAACTAAC
>NZ_LWMV01000065.1 GCF_001639295.1 Methanobrevibacter curvatus
CAAGCATATCAGGAAAATGGTATGTTCAAAACTCAAAAACCAAAAAATATTCCCCTATTAAAATAAAGAAATTTCCAAGTAGCTACAAAATTACATACTATGGCAAGCATACTGAAAATCTTAACACTGGTGTCAATAATAAATTAAAACCTTATGTTTTTACCACTTTAAAAATTTCCACTAAAATAAATGGAAAAACAAGCAAATACACACAAAAAGCTTATGTATCTTCTACCACTGACATATACTACCTAACTAATGAATACAGCAAATCATTATCTAAAAAAATAAAGTCTAAGGATAGCCGTGTTCAAGTGAATAGTAGTGATATGAGAAAAGTAGTTGTATCTGTATGTAAAAATATTAGTGGAGAAATTACAGGTAAAAAGAAAATATATGAAATTTTCGTATGGCAAGCAAAGAATATTGTGTATCAATTTTATAAGAATAGTCATTTCAAAGCAACAGATGTTTATTGGAGAATAAATGAATGGGATGAAGATCATGCTAATTGTGTTGACCAGTCTATATTATTGGTTTCTTTCTTGCGTACTGCTGGTGTTCCATCATATTTCATCCATGCAGAGGCAGGTAAGTGTTATGCGGATTATGGGCATGTGTATGTAAAAGCATATAACAGCAATGTAGAACAAATAATATTAGATTCAACTGCCAAAAATGTCCCTGGCAAACCTAAATGGGGTGGTCGTAGTGGTGCTGGAACTTCTCATATAAATGGTATATTATATTCTCACACTTGTAAAAAAGAGAATCATTATCACCATAGATCGTAATTCATGATTTGAAAATATTAAAAATAATAAATAATATAAAAGGTGTTTTTTTATGTTTAAAAAAATAATTGTCATACTTTTAACTATAATTTTCTTAGGAATGTTTGTTGCTTCCGCTAGTGCTGCAACTTACACAATTAGTAACTCTACAGATGTAACTACCATTAACAAAATGGTTAGCGGTAAAATACCAATAAAAAATAACAACTTCATTAAAAATGGTGATGTTGTTAAATTCAAACCAGGAAACTACAAAAATCTGCAACTTATTGTTAAAAAAAGCATTACAATAACCAAAACCAATAAAAAAGCTAAAGTTACGTTCATTGGCAACAATACAGGAACTGCCATAAACTTAACCAATAAAAACAAAAAAGTCAACCTTAATAATATAATAATAAGAAACTATAAATATGGAATCTCTGGCATAATCAATTCAGCAAAAATAACCAAAATGACTTTTTATAAAAACTCCTTCAAAGGAATTTCTATCAAAGGATCTAAACTCAAAATAACTCACAACAAATTCTCTGAAAATAGAATAAGCATCTATGTACGCGGAAAAAACAACATCATATCCTCCAACAGAATAAACAAAGGTGGATTTCTTTCTCCATTAATCCTTATTAATGGAAATAATAATTTGATAAGTCACAATAAAATTAAAGCCCCAGAATCCTATGCAATTTCACTCTACGGAAATAACAATAAAATTAGCAAAAATACAGCATACAAATGCATGAATGGCATTGATGCTGGAGGAGATAGAAACTCAATATCCTATAACAAAATATATTATATACACTACAATGGTATTTATATAGAAGAAGGCAAATATTCCACTGTTAAATATAACACTGTTAAGGATTCTGTAAGTGGTTTGACTATATGGGGAGAAAAAAATACAGCTTCTTACAACAAACTTTATAGAAACGAAATTGGAATTGAATATTTTGAAGGAAATAAGCTTTTTAAAAATAAATTTAAAGACAATAACAAAAATACAAAAATAGAAGACAAAGGCAAATACGAACTATATTATTAACAAAAAAATTACTTCATGAATTAAGAATATCTCATATATACCATGTTCTAAGGCATATAGTATAGCTGACTCATATAAAAATTGTTGATGGTGTGATGACCAGAACATGACTTATATGAAATATAAAGGCTATGAGCATGATAAAGGTGAATTATATTGGAACTTTGGCACATATTTTAAAAAAATTAATGAATGGTTAGGAACATTTCGTGTAAAAGATGCTACAGGTAGAATATATTTAGACTAATTAAACCAGTAAATTTATTGAAGATAATTTATTATTAACTTCTACTCTGTTTTTAATAATTTTTATCTTTAAATATTTTTTTAGTAGCTATTTGAAAATAAAAGGTGATGAAATTGTTGTTTAATGGAAACAATGCACCCACTAATCGTGGTGTATTGTATTTAAATGGTGGAATTACAGCTATTACAAGTAAATCTACTTTTAATAATAAAGCCATTAATGGTGGTGGAATTTACACTAATTCTAATTTAACCATTAATTCTATTGAATTTTCAAGTAATATTGTTAGTTCTAATGGTGCTGGACTATATATTAACCGTGGCAGTGTAAATGTTTTAAATAATAATGCATCAGCTAATGGTGGAGCTATTTACAGTTTAAACGATTTAAATCTTATTGCTACTAATTTTAATAAGAATAATGCTAATTCAAATGGTGGAGCTATTTTCACAAACGGAGGAACTACCAATATAAACTCTAACTCAGTTTTCACAGGTAATTCTGCTGTTAATGGTGCTTGTATATATACTAATAACAATTTAAATATTAATTCAATTGCATTTTCTAACAATACGGCAAAAACCAATGGAGGAGCTTTATATCTTAATGGAGGAGTTACTAATATCTCTGGAACTTCTAATTTTACAAACAACCGTGCTATAAACGGTGGAACAATATACTCTAAAAGCAAACTATTTATTTCATCATCTTTATTTTCCATAAACAGTGCTACCGGTGGTGGAGGAGTATTATACAGTTTAAATGACCTACAAATCATAAATTCCACTTTCAACAACAA
>NZ_LWMV01000066.1 GCF_001639295.1 Methanobrevibacter curvatus
TGAATGGTACTGGTAATATTGTGAATATTGCTAATGTTACTAGTTTGAATGAGAATAATACTGGTGATTGGTATGCTATTACTCCTGAGGTAGGTCAGAATACTACAATTCTTCCTGCTGTGAATCTTAGTATTACTAAGAGTGCTAATGTATCTGGTGCTAATAATGGCGAGTATGTTTTGTATATTGTTAGTGTGACTAATTTTGGTCCTGATGCTACTACTGGTTTGTTTATTCGTGATGTTTTAGATTCTAAATTGATTTTTATTGGATCTAGTGCTAGTCTTGGTTCTTATAATTCTACTAGTAGTTTGTGGAATATTGGTTCTTTGGCTAATGGTAATACTGTTAGTTTGAATATTACTGTTAGGTTGAATGGTATTGGTAATATTACTAATGTTGTTAATGTGTCTTCTCTTAATGAGAATAATACTGGTGATAATCAGTCTAATACTGTTCTTGTTGTTGTGGGTTCTACTGTGAATCTTAGTATTACTAAGAGGTCTAATGTAAGTGGTAATGTTTTAAATGGTGCATTTGTTTCTTATGTTATTAGTGTGACTAATTATGGTCCGAATACTGCTACTAATTTAGAGCTTGTTGATGTTTTAAATTCTAGTTTGATTTATATTAATTCTTCTACTACTAACAGTGAAAGTAATTACAATTCACCTAGTGGTTTGTGGAGAATTGGTTCTTTGGCTAGTGGTGTTAGTGCTACTTTAACTATTGTCGTGAGGTTAAATGGTACTGGTACTATTTTTAATGAGATTAATGTTACTAGTTTGAATGAGTCTAATGTTGGTGATACTTCTGCTAATACTTCTACTTCTGGTAATATTGTTGTTGTTCCTACTGTGAATCTTAGTATTAGTAAGAGGTCTAATATTACTGGTAGTACTATTTTGAATGGTGCATTTGTTTCTTATATTATTAATGTGACTAATTTTGGTCCTGATGCTGCTACTGGTTTGGTTATTACTGATTTGATTGATAGTAGATTGATTTATAATCATTCTAGTGCTTCTGGTAGTGCTGATCAGTATAATCCAATTACTCAAGTTTGGAATATTGGTAGTTTGGCTAATGGTGCTAGTGCTAATTTAAATATTACTGTTAGGTTGAATGGTACTGGTAATATTTTGAATGTTGCTAATGTTACTAGTTTGAATGAGAATAATACTGGTGATTGGTATGCTATGAGTCCTGAGATAGGTCAGAATGTTACTGTTCTTCCTACTGTGAATCTTAGTATTACTAAGAGGTCTAATGTGTCTGGTACTGTTTTGAATGGAATTTTTGTTAAGTATACTGTTAATGTGACTAATTTTGGTCCTGATGCTGCTACTGGGTTTGGAATGGAGGATGTTTTGGATTATAGGTTGGTTTATAATTCTTCTAATTCTTCTCGTTCTGGAGCAGATTATGATCCAAACACTAACATATGGAATATTGGTACTTTGGCTAATGGTGAAACAATTACTTTAGATATTATTGTTATCTTAAATGGTACTGGCGATATATATAATGAAGCTGATGTGTTCTCCCTTAATGAGAATAATACTGGTGATTGGTTTGGCAGTACTTCTTCTGAATATCTTACTGTTACTCCTACTGTGAATCTCAGCATTACTAAGAGTTCTAATGTAAGTGGTTCTGTCTTAAATGGCATACTTGTTTTGTATTCTATTAATGTGACTAATTTTGGTCCTGATAATGCGACTGGTTTGGTTATTACTGATAGGTTAGATAGTAGATTAATATACATTAATAGTACCACTCCTCGTGGAACTAGTTATGTTGCAAGTACTGGTGTTTGGAATATTAACACTTTGGCTAATGGTGAGAGTATTGTTTTAGACATTGTTGTGAAACTTAATGGTACTGGTAATATTGTGAATGTTGCGAATGTTACTAATGTTAATGAGAATAATACTGGTAATAATAGTAGTACTCCTGATAATACTACTAACATCACTGTTGTTCCTACTGTGAACATTAGTGTTGTTAAATCTTCTAATGTAAGTGGTAATGTTTTAAATGGTATATTTGTTTTGTATTCTATTAATGTGACTAATTTTGGTCCTGATAATGCGACTGGTTTGGTTATTACTGATGTTTTAGATAGTAGATTAATATACATTAATAGTACTGCTCCTCGTGGAACTAGTTATGTTGTAAGTACTGGTGTTTGGGATATTAACACTTTGGCTAATGGTGAGAGTATTGTTTTGGATATTCTTGTTCGTTTGAATGGTACTGGTAGTATTGTGAATGTTGCGAATGTTACTAATGTTAATGAGAATAATACTGGTAATAATAGTAGTACTCCTGATAATACTACTAATTTTACGGTTGTTCCTACTGTGAATCTTAGTGTTGTTAAAACATCTAATGTTAGTGGTTCTGTTTTGAATGGTGCTTTTGTTTTGTATACTATTAATGTGACTAATTTTGGTCCTGATAATGCGACTGGTTTGGTTATTACTGATAGATTAGACAGTAGATTGATTTATATTAACAGTACAACTCCAAGGTTTACTTATTATGTTCCTGGCACTGGTGTTTGGAGTATTGGTGCTTTGGCTAATGGTGAGAGTATTGTTTTGGATATTCTTGTTCGTTTGAATGGTACTGGTAGTATTGTGAATGTTGCAAATGTTACTAATGTTAATGAGAATAATACTGGTAATAATAGTAGTACTCCT
>NZ_LWMV01000067.1 GCF_001639295.1 Methanobrevibacter curvatus
CCAATAATCACAAATCAAAACAAAAAATGCCATGACAAATTCATAAACACCATAATAAAAAAAGTTATTATGAAATCAATTAAAAGTATTACTTCATCCATTCAGGAGGCAACCATTTGACAGAGCCAAAATCTCCATAAAAATTCAATTTTAAAAAAAATAAAAAAATTAATTAAAAAAAAATAGATAAAAGACAGGTTAATAGAAAATCTCTTTTGTATATTTTTTTTTTTTTTTTTTAAATAAATTGTTTTTTTAAATTATTCTTATTTTTTTATTTTATAATATGTATTTTATTTTTTTTATATTTTAGTACTCCTTTAGTTAAATTTTTTATTTTAAACTAAAATTTTATCTCAAAAAAAGAAAAAAGATATTATTAACTTTTTTTAAACTATTTTTTATGTATATATTAATCCCAACAATCATCACAATAATAGCTTCATTCGCTGGGGCAATTATAGATATAAAGTACAAAATTATTCCAAATACTCTTAATTTATTTTTAATTGTTTTTGGATTAATTTATTATTTAGTTTTGTCATTTTTTTTAAGAAATCTCTTTTATATTGCTGTTTCAATTGCCTCAGGCATAATTATTTTCTTAATCTCCTATATTTTTTGGAGATTTGGATTATGGGGAGGTGGAGATTTAAAGCTTTTTACTGGAATAGCTATTTTGTTACCTATTTATCCAAACCTATTTTCTAATTTCAGTATTTTTAACTTTACTTTAAGTTTTCCACAAACAAATTTTTATTTGTTTTCAATCACAATTTTATTAAACAGTTTTTTACTCTCTATTCCTTTTATTTTTTCTTATTTAATTTTTATTCAAATAAAACATAAAAATAATAGATTTTCACTTAAAAAAATTGGCATTTTACTTAATCAAAGATTAATTAATATTAAAAAAATTAAAATAAGCAAGATTTCTAAATCTATTTTATGCTATTTGTATTTGATATTTAAGAAAGTAAAAATAAAAGATATTTTTTTAAGTTTTTTTATATTACTAATTTTTAATTTATTTTTTAATTTATTTTTTAATTTCTCTGTTATCTCTAGTTATTTTCATGAAATACAATTTAATTTAGATATTTTTTTTAATTTAAGTGTTTTATTCAATTTTCATGCTCTAAAATATATTTTGAGAATGCTATTAATGTCTATATTAATGGTATTTATTTCATTATTTAGATTTCAAATTATTTTTCAAATAAAAAACTTTGTAAAAAAAATTAGCCATTTACATTATCGTTTAAATGATTTAAAAAATGAAATGATTTTATCTCCTTTGGCAATTGATTTAAATGATGAAAGTAAAGATATTTTATCTAGATCAGATAATTTAATTTTAATTAAAAATAGATTTATTAAATATAGGGATATTAAAGGTAAAAATATTAACAATTTCAATATTAAAAATAAAAAAACAGAAGATTTATTTAACAATAAAGCAAAATTAAGTTTAAAAAATATTCTCAGAAACAATAAGAACTCTACTTGGAAAATAAAAACAGATTTAAATGGTTTAACCATGAATGACATAGTTATTTTAAAAGAGTTATCTGAAAAAAAATATATTGAAGACAATTTTTTTATAAAAATAACTATAAGTTTTGCTCCAGCCATTTTTTTATCTATTGTATATTCTATAATTTTTGGTGATTTATTAATGTTAATGTTAAAATTATGCATGATTTTAGCTTAAATTCTTTACAAATGTTTTTTAAGTGATTATATGGATTTTAAAAAAATTAAAAACACTATTTTAAAGTTTAAAACAAATATTTTCTATTTAAATAGTAATAGCAGTAGCAGTAATAATAATACTAATAGTACTAATAATATTAATAATACTAATAGTGCTAATAATATTAATAATACTAATAATAATACTAATAATAATGTTATAAATTTTAAAAAAGCTAGGCAAAAACCTATAGATAATCATGGACAGCTTTCAATAGAGCTAATTTTAATTCTTATGATAACTATTATTATTTTAATTACAATTACTTTACCTATACTTTCAACAGTTATTGACACATCATTAGATGGATCAGATATTTTAGAATCAAAGGCAGAAATTTCTAAATTAGCTAATGCAGTAGATAGAGTATATAGTGAAGGTAGAGGTTCAAAAGAAACAGTTAATTTAAATCTACCTTGGGATTTAAGAGTTGCTATTTATAGTGATGGTTTGTATTTAAATCAAACAACCCCATATTCTAAACTTAGTTTTACTCATGTTTTAAGCGATGGGAGTTTTAAAACAGTTGAATTTAATCTTTCTTGTGGTAATTTAAATGAAGAATTATATTTAAGTAAAGGCATTAATAATATTGCGGTAAATTGGCCTTTAGATACAGATGCAATAGAAATAACTAGTGTTTAGAGAAATGAATATAAAATATCTTTTAATGATTTTAATATAGTCCAGAAAATAGAGCTTAGAAGTAATAATTTTTTTTAAAATTTTTATATTCGTCTATTAATTAAATTAAATAATTATAATAAATATTTTTTTATATAATAAAATTATAAATGATTATTTTAAAAATTAGATATAATATAAACTTATTTTTTAAAATAAATAAATATTTCAACAAACCATTAATTCGAAAATTTTCTTTCA
>NZ_LWMV01000068.1 GCF_001639295.1 Methanobrevibacter curvatus
ACACAGCTCTATTATTTAAAAAAAACATTTATTGAAATAAATTAAAGAAATTATTTGAGAGCTTATTTAAAATAATTATATATTATTTTATATATTATTTTATGTATAATTTTATATATTATTTCATTTTTAATTTATTTCATTTTTAATTTTTTTTTAATGATAATATCTACTTAGCCATTCATCTCTAAAATTGAAATAATTTCCATCAAGAATTGATTGGCGTATTTGATTGGTAAGATTAACAATAAAAAAGACATTATGAGTAGTTATAAGTTCCATTCCAAGTAATCTATCTGAAATCATTTGTTTTTCAGTTTTTACTGCTCCTTCATTCTTTAATAATCCACGTATTTCTTCCCGTGTATGATTAGATTTACAAGTAGGACACTGACAACCCTCAAACAAAGGCATAAAATCATTTTTAAACTTTGCATTTCTAAGATTAATGTCTCCATCAAGAGTGTAAACTTTTGCATGACGGGCTTCACGAGTTGGAGCTACACAATCAAATGTATCACAGCCATTTTCAACTCCTACAAAAATATCATCAGGCTTAGAAAGACCTAAAAGATGGCGAGGCTTATCTTCTGGTAAAATACTATTGCACCAAAATAAAATATCTGGTAAATGCTCCTTTTCAAAGGCACCTCCTAAACCATATCCATCAAAACCTAATGCTCCTAAATCATGAGCTGCTTTTTCTCGTAAATCTTGATAATGTGCACCTTGTAGAACCCCGTAAAGGGCTTGGTAAGGTTTATCTCTCCTGTCAAAACTTAATTTTTCATGTTTTTCTAAACATCTAAGCCCCCATTTATATGTACGATTAAGTGCTTCTTCATTGTATTCTTTACTATCCCCAATACTTGTTAGCTCATCAAATGCCATTATAATGTCTCCACCGACTTTGTGTTGAAATTCCATTGAGTATTCTGGAGTAATAAGTTCTTCATCTGAGTCTTCACTTCTTTTAAAGTATACTCCTTCTTCACTTACCCTTGCTAATCTTTTTTTATTTTCTGCCTTAAATTGTTCTTTTGCAATATCCCTCTTATCCATTGAAACAACTTTACCTAATCCACTACCTAAAGACATAACCTGAAAACCACCACTATCTGTAATTGTAGGACAATTATATCCTGAATAGCTATATAATCCTCCAGCACCATCAATTTCATCAGCTATTTGAGATAAATGAAATCCATTGCTAATCATTCCTTGAGCACCAATATTATGAAATTGTGAAGCAGATAATAACCTTACTTTACCATATGTCCCCACCACCATAAATGCAGGAGTCTGAATATCTCCATGAGGTGTATGAATAACACCAGCTCTACCTAGTGCATCTGGAATTTTTTTATTTATTTCAAAGCTAAACTGAATCTGTTTCATTTTCATCACACTCATTTATGTTCAACATTTTTAATTAAGATTCATCAATTTCAATTAACATTAGTCACTTTCAATTAACATTAGTCACTTTCAATTAACATTTGTCGTTTTCATTTATCATTATTTTTTCACAGAATTTGACAACCCCATAGGTTACAGGGAGTAAAACAGTTTCACCAATAATCTTTGTAAGATATGCAATTGTTAATAATCCAAAAAATTGAAATGTTGAAATAGTGCCAAAAAATGCAATTGTGGTAAAAATAACTGTGTCAACTAAATCACCAACTAAACTTGAGCCAATAGCTCTCTGCCAAAATCTTTTACCATTAGTAATTTCTTTAATTTTAACAAAAACATATGAATTAAGAATCTGACCACTAACAAAAGCTATTAAACTACCAGCAACAATACGTGGCATAAATCCAATTATTGTCTCATAAGCTATTTGGTGTTCCCATCCAGGACCTGGAGGCAATATTTGAACAAAAAATAATGCTAAAACAGCTATTAAGTTCATTACAAATGCTGTCCAGATTACTTTTTTAGCCTTTTCAAACCCAAAAATCTCAGTAATTACATCTCCTAAAATATAAGAAAGTGGAAATAATACTGCACCTCCATCCCAAACCAGTCCTGTTGAAAAGAAATCAAACATTTTTGTACTGGCAAGATTAGATACAATTAATATAGTGGCAAATAATGCAGTTAAGTATGCAAAAACCTGTGGTTTGGAAGTTTTTAATTTATTAAATACATATATGGACATTTTCTCTTTCATTAGTATATTTTCTTTTTTAGCCATTCCTATCCTCAAATTAAATATTTTTGAGGGTCGGACAAAAATAGCTTTTCTCAAAAAAAGAAACTTTTTTTGCTAAACAAAGGATTTTCCTAAGGTTTTGGCAAACTGATATGGAATTTTGTCCGACCCTATTTTTATAAAAAAATAATACATATTTAATATTTTTTTTATGTTTTAAATATCTTTTTAATAATATAATCCTATATCAAATATTAATCTTAAAAAATTATCTTTTAAATAGTGGTTCGCAAAAAATTTTAATTTTATTTAAATGAATAATTTTTGAATTATTATGTTATATTATATTATAT
>NZ_LWMV01000069.1 GCF_001639295.1 Methanobrevibacter curvatus
AGCTCCTCCATTGGTTTTTGCCGTATTGTTAGAAAATGCAATTGAATTAATATTTAAATTGTTATTAGTATATATACAAGCACCATTAACAGCAGAATTACCTGTGAAAACTGAGTTAGAGTTTATATTGGTAGTTCCCCCATTTGTGAAAATGGCTCCACCATTTGAATTAGCATTATTCTTATTAAAATCAGTAGCAATAATATTTAAATCATTTAAACTGTAAATAGCTCCACCATTAGCAGATACATTGTTATTTAAAAATAAAACATTATTAACAGCCAATTTACCATTACTGTAGACACCACTACCATTAACAGCTTTATTATTAGTGAAATTAGAGCTATTTAAAATATTTACAGTACCATTATTAATATATAACCCAGCACCATTAGAGCTAGCAATATTGCTTGAAAATCCAATAGATTTAATGGTTAAATCAGAATTAGTGTAAATTCCACCACCATTAATGGCTTTATTATTATTAAAACTAGATTTATCAGTAATAGTTGTAATTCCACCATTTAAATATTGTGCTCCGCCATTAGTGGATGCATTGTTTCCATTAAACAACAATTTCATCACCTTTTATAATGTGTAAATTAAAATTTTCAAATAGTTACTAAAAAAATATTTAGAGATAAAAATTATTAAAAACAGAGTAGAAATTAATAATAAATTATCTTCAAGAAGTTTACTGATTTTATTAGCCTAAATCTATTTCACCTGTTATCATTTACACGAAATGAGCTTAAAAAATTATTATCTTTTTTATCATACATATTAAATTTCCAGTATATATAGTCTTGAAAATAAAGTTTATAAATAATGGTATTTTTTAAAAACTTTTATATTCATTTATTTCTCAATCTAAATAATTACAATATATATCTTTTTAATAATAAAATTATTAAAGATTATTTTAGAAATTAAAGACAATAACAACTCATATTTATAAAATAGATTAATATTCCAATAAATCATTAATTAGAATCTTTTCTTTCAGGACTATAATTAATTTAAGTGAATATGGTTTGTTGCAATATTACCATTTAAGCTAATGAATTTTTTGAAAGAGTACTAAATTATTTTTTCAGTAGATTTTAAAATTGCGTTGCTCTGCCTGTTGCATCTTCTAATAAAAATCCATTCAACCATTTGTTATTTGTGCTATTATAAACTTTAAAGCTCCAATATAAATGATTATTAGTGGGTTCAATATGGACACGGCTGTTATATCTATAACCATTATATTTTACATATACATTTGAATCTTCATATACATTTTTAGCTATTTTTGTAGCTAATTTAAATGCTTCTGTATAGGATAATCTGGATTTTTTAGGCATATTGTTAGGAAGATTATTATGTTTTACATTATCCCTATCATTATTAGGATTTATGTTATTTGTAGAAATATTAGCAGTATTAGTATTATTGTTTGTATTATTGTTAGTAATATTACTTGTGCTATTAGTAGTATTAGCTATTTTAGTATTATTTTTAGTATTGTCATCTTCAAGAGCTGAATTATTATAAATTAATCCAACAGAGATTATAATAATCAAAATTACAATGCATATATAAATTATTTTTTTTAATTTCATAATTATCATCTCCTTAATTTAATATTGGCTTTGATTTTTAAATCTGAGACAGAATAAAAAGCTCCACGACCATTAGTACTAACAATTTTCCATGGAGGATTATCATATTTATAGTATGAATGAATAGCATCTAAATAAACCCATTTGCTACTCGATTCAATATAAGCCATAGACCAATAATGAGGAAAGTTGTCAGAACCAAAGTCACAAACTGCATTTCCATAAAATGCTGGAATACCTACAGTTCGTAGCATTGCATTTACTAAGTGTGAGTGGTCAGCACAATTCATATTAGCATCCTTTGTGTTTAAAATTCGATCAAGTGACTTAACAGCACCCCACTTAGTGTTTTCATAGAAATCGTATTTTTCTTTTTGTTTTACCCAGTTAAATATTGCTACTGATTTACTGTAAGATGTAATTTTGCCAGTAAGGTTTGTGCTAAATATTTTAATAATTTGTCCAGTTATTTTTTCATTATTATTTGGACAATTTGGAGTGGATTTCAAGTAGTTTACATATTTCTTTTTTAAGCTGTCAGATAATGAAGATTTGAAATAGATACTAATGTTCGAAGCCACATAAGCTTTTTGGTTATATTTTGTTGTTTTTCCGTTTATTGTAGTGGAAATTGCTAAAGTGGTTAAAACATAAGGTTTTAATTTATTATTGACGCCAGTGTTAAGATTTTCAGTATGTTTGCCATAGTATGTGGTTTTGTAGCTGCTTGGAAATTTCTTTATTTTAATAGGGGAATATTTTTTGGTTTTTGAGTTTTGGACGTACCATTTTCCTGATATGCTTG
>NZ_LWMV01000070.1 GCF_001639295.1 Methanobrevibacter curvatus
TTGTTCGTTTGAATGGTACTGGTAGTATTGTGAATGTTGGTAATGTTACTGGTGTTAATGAGAATAATACTGGTAATAATAGTACTCCTGATAATACTACTAATATTACTGTTGTTCCTACTGTGAACATTAGTGTTGTTAAATCTTCTAATGTGTCTGGTAATGTCTTAAATGGTGCTTACATCTTGTACACTATTAACGTAACTAATTATGGTCCTGATAATGCGACTGGCTTAGTTATTACTGATATTTTAGATAGTAGATTAATATACATTAACAGTACAAGTCCAAGATTTACAAGTTATGTTGCAAGTACTGGTGTTTGGAATATTGGTAATTTGGCTAATGGTGAGAGTATTGTTTTGGATATTCTTGTTCGTTTGAATGGTACTGGTAATATTGTGAATATTGCGAATGTTACTAATGTTACTGAAAATAATACTGGTAATAATAGTAGTAATCCTGATAATGAAACTAATATTACTGTTGTCACTACTGTAAATCTTAGTATTGTTAAAACATCTAATGTGTCTGGATCTGTCTTAAATGGTATATTTGTTTTGTATACTATTAATGTGACTAATTTTGGTCCTGATAATGCGACTGGTTTGGTTATTACTGATGTTTTGGATAGTAGATTGATATGCATTAATAGTACTAGTCCTCGTGGAACTAGTTATGATGCTATTACTGGTGTTTGGGATATTAACACTTTGGCTAATGGTGAGAGTATTGTTTTGGATATTCTTGTTCGTTTGAATGGTACTGGTAGTATTGTGAATATTGCTAATGTTACTAATGTTACTGAGAATAATACTGGTAATAATAGTAGTACTCCTGATAATACTACTAATATTACTGTTGTTCCTACTGTAAACATTAGTGTTGTTAAAACATCTAATGTGTCTGGATCTGTCTTAAATGGCATACTTGTTTTATACACTATTAATGTGACTAATTTTGGTCCTGATAATGCGACTGGTTTGGTTATTACGGATAAATTAGATACTAGATTAATATACATTAACAGTACATCTCCAAGATTTACTTACTATGTTGTAAGTACTGGTGTTTGGAATATTGGTAATTTGGCTAATGGTGAGAGTATTGTTTTGGATATTCTTGTTCGTTTGAATGGTACTGGTAGTATTGTGAATGTTGGTAATGTTACTGGTGTTAATGAGAATAATACTGGTAATAATAGTACTCCTGATAATACTACTAATATTACTGTTGTTCCTACTGTGAACATTAGTGTTGTTAAATCATCTAATGTGTCTGGTAATGTCTTAAATGGTGCTTACATCTTGTACACTATTAATGTAACTAATTATGGTCCTGATAATGCGACTGGCTTAGTTATTACTGATGTTTTAGATAGTAGATTAATATACATTAACAGTACAACTCCAAGGTTTACTTTCTATGTTGCGAGCACTGGTGTTTGGAGCATTGGCAATTTGGCTAATGGTGAGAGTATTGTTTTGGATATTCTTGTTCGTTTAAATGGTACTGGTAATATTGTGAATATTGCGAATGTTACTAATGTTACTGAAAATAATACTGGTAATAATAGTAGTACTCCTGATAATGAAACTAATATTACTGTTGTTCCTACTGTGAATCTTAGTGTTGTTAAATCTTCTAATGTGTCTGGATCTGTCTTAAATGGTATATTTGTTTTGTATACTATTAATGTTACTAATTTTGGTCCTGATAATGCGACTGGTTTGGTTATTACTGATGTTTTGGATAGTAGATTGATTTATATTAATAGTACCACTCCTCGTGGAACTAGTTATGATGCTAGTACTGGTGTTTGGGATATTAACACTTTAGCTAATGGTGAGAGTATTGTTTTGGATATTCTTGTTCGTTTAAATGGTACTGGTAATATTGTGAATATTGCGAATGTTACTAATGTTACTGAAAACAACACTGGAAATAATAGTAGTACTCCTGATAATACTACTAATATTACTGTTGTTCCTACTGTGAACATTAGTGTTGTTAAATCTTCTAATGTGTCTGGATCTGTCTTAAATGGTATATTTGTTTTGTATACTATTAATGTGACTAATTTTGGTCCTGATAATGCGACTGGTTTGGTTATTACTGATGTTTTGGATAGTAGATTAATATACATTAACAGTACAAGTCCAAGGTTTACTTATTATGTTGCAAGCACTGGTGTTTGGAATATTGGTGCTTTGGCTAATGGTGAGAGTATTGTTTTGGATATTCTTGTTCGTTTGAATGGTACTGGTAGTATTGTGAATGTTGCAAATGTTACTGGTGTTAATGAGAATAATACTGGTAATAATAGTACTCCTGATAATACTACTAATATTACTGTTGTTCCTACTGTGAACATTAGTGTTGTTAAATCTTCTAATGTGTCTGGTAATGTTT
>NZ_LWMV01000071.1 GCF_001639295.1 Methanobrevibacter curvatus
AATGTTACTGGTGTTAATGAGAATAATACTGGTAATAATAGTACTCCTGATAATACTACTAATATTACTGTTGTTCCTACTGTGAACATTAGTGTTGTTAAATCTTCTAATGTGTCTGGTAATGTTTTAAATGGTGCTTACATCTTGTATACTATTAATGTGACTAATTTTGGTCCTGATAATGCGACTGGTTTGGTTATTACTGATGTTTTGGATAGTAGATTAATATACATTAACAGTACAAGTCCAAGGTTTACTTTCTATGTTGCAAGTACTGGTGTTTGGAGCATTGGTGCTTTGGCTAATGGTGAGAGTATTGTTTTAGATATTCTTGTTCGTTTGAATGGTACTGGTAATATTGTGAATATTGCTAATGTTGCTAATGTTACTGAGAATAATACTGGTAATAATAGTAGTAACCCTGATAATGAAACTAATATTACTGTTGTCACTACTGTAAATCTTAGTATTGTTAAAACATCTAATGTATCTGGATCTGTCTTAAATGGCATATTTGTTTTATACACTATTAATGTAACCAATTATGGTCCTGATAACGCGACTGGTTTGGTTATTACTGATAAGTTAGATAGTAGATTGATTTATATTAATAGTACCACTCCTCGTGGAACTAATTATGATGCGAGTACTGGTGTTTGGGATATTAACACTTTGGCTAATGGTGAGAGTATTGTTTTGGATATTCTTGTCCGTTTAAATGGTACTGGCAGTATTGTGAATATTGCGAATGTTACTAATGTTACTGAAAATAACACTGGAAATAATAGTAGTACTCCTGATAATACTACTAATATTACTGTTGTTCCTACTGTAAACATTAGTGTTGTTAAAACATCTAATGTGTCTGGATCTGTCTTAAATGGCATACTTGTTTTATACACTATTAATGTGACTAATTTTGGTCCTGATAATGCGACTGGTTTGGTTATTACTGATGTTTTAGATAGTAGATTAATATACATTAACAGTACAACTCCAAGACTTACAAGTTATATTGCAAGTACTGGTGTATGGTACATTGGTAATTTGGCTAATGGTGAGTCTATTGTTTTGGATATTCTTGTTCGTTTGAATGGTACTGGTAGCATTGTGAATGTTGCAAATGTTACTAATGTTGGTGAGAATAATACTGGTAATAATAGTACTCCTGATAATACTACTAATATTACTGTTGTTCCTACTGTGAACATTAGTGTTGTTAAATCATCTAATGTGTCTGGTAATGTTTTAAATGGTGCTTACATCTTGTACACTATTAATGTAACTAACTTTGGTCCTGATAATGCGACTGGTTTGGTTATTACTGATGTTTTAGATAGTAGATTAATATACATTAACAGTACAAGTCCAAGATTTACAAGTTATGTTGCAAGTACTGGTGTTTGGAATATTGGTAATTTGGCTAATGGTGAGAGTATTGTTTTGGATATTCTTGTTCGTTTGAATGGTACTGGTAATATTGTGAATGTTGCGAATGTTACTAATGTTACTGAAAATAATACTGGTAATAACAGTAGTAATCCTGATAATGAAACTAATATTACTGTTGTCACTACTGTAAATCTTAGTGTTGTTAAAACCTCTAATGTGTCTGGATCTGTCTTAAATGGCATACTTGTTTTATACACTATTAATGTGACTAATTTTGGTCCTGATAATGCGACTGGTTTGGTTATTACTGATAGGTTAGATAGTAGATTGATTTATATTAATAGTACCACTCCTCGTGGAACTAGTTATGATGCTAGTACTGGTGTTTGGGATATTAACACTTTGGCTAATGGTGAGAGTATTGTTTTGGATATTCTTGTTCGTTTGAATGGTACTGGTAGTATTGTGAATATTGCTAATGTTACTAATGTTACTGAGAATAATACTGGTAATAACAGTAGTACTCCTGATAATACTACTAATATTACTGTTGTTCCTACTGTGAACATTAGTGTTGTTAAAACCTCTAATGTAAGTGGATCTGTCTTAAATGGTGCGTTTGTTTTATACACTATTAATGTAACTAACTATGGTCCTGATAATGCGACTGGTTTGGTTATTACTGATGTTTTGGATAGTAGGTTAATATACATTAACAGTACAAGTCCAAGGTTTACTTATTATGTTGCAAGTACTGGTGTTTGGAATATTGGTAATTTGGCTAATGGTGAGAGTATTGTTTTGGATATTCTTGTTCGTTTGAATGGTACTGGTAGTATTGTGAATGTTGGTAATGTTACTGGTGTTAATGAGAATAACACTGGTAATAATAGTACTCCTGATAATACTACTAATATTACTGTTGTTCCTACTGTGAA
>NZ_LWMV01000072.1 GCF_001639295.1 Methanobrevibacter curvatus
CTTTCAGGACTGTATAATTAATAGATAACTCATATTAATTTGTTAAATTTGGATTAAAATATTTTAAAGAATAATAAAAATTAAATGTCTAAAAATAATTATTTTTAGTAAATAGATATTAATATTAATTAAAATAGAATTTTATTAAATATTATATTTATTTTTATAATAAAATCTATTATAGCTTTATAAATCTAATTTTAACTTAATTAACTAAGTTTAGAAACTTAGATTTTCGAATTGTTGCAACCCTTAATTATAAGAAAAAAAGACTTCATTAATAAGGGAACAGTAATAAATAATGAATTAACTGATCATGTACTGTTATTAAATATATTATACCACAGTAAGCCCACAGAACCATCAAATGAAGGTTTCATCATTAAAAACCATAAAATTATAGATTTAGCTCATATCATTATAATTTTTGGGCATTAAAGAAAAAATTACATAAAATTTAATAAAACATAAAATATGATAAAATTATGACATAAATTGTCTTTTCCAGAAAAATCCAAATAAAATAGCCCAAATAATTATTACTATAAATGCCAATAAATTGCCAATTCCTAAAATTACTTCAAAAAATATTATTCCAACAATAAAAACAGCTATACTCATGATTTTTTCAAGATTGAAACCCATTTTATCACCAAAAGATTAAAATAAAAAAAAAGATTAAAATAAAACAAAGCTAAATTGAATAAAAAGTATAAATAAAAATTAATTTATTAATAAATATAATTAAAAAAAGCTAAAATTAAAAAATTTAATAAAATAAAAGCTTTTATTAAATAAAATCTTTATTAAAAAACTAAAAATTAATAAATAAAAGAAAAAGTGGAAATTAATCCATTTTTTTGAATCTTTCTTCTAATTTTGTTAAAACACCTGGAAGAGAAGTATATTCCATTTCTTCACTTGGTAATCTGTGTGGTTCAAATGGACCGTGTCTTCTCATGTAAGTAGCTATATTTGCTGCTTCTTTTCTTGTAGGATCAAATGCAGGGTCATCAAATAAATCAACAGGACCAATTAATTCAGAATCAGCTACTTGGAAACCTAAACCAATAATTCTTGGTGGACCATCAAACCTAATAGGGTTTGCTTCTTCTTGGGATGTTGGCATTAAAGGGCCATTGTGTGAACCTCTCATCCACCCACTAACAAGGTGAGGGAATGCAAATGGTTCAATTACTTCTCCTGCTGCAGGAAAACCAGATTGAGCCCTTACAACAGCTACAGGATCGTCTTTACCCACATATTGACCAGCCATTAAATTTAATCTTTCTGTAGAAACAGCCGCAGCTATTTCTCCATTTTTCTTAAAGATTCTTTTAATAACATATCTACCAGTAGATCCTAAAAGAGCAAGTAAATCATATGACTCTTCAGGACATTCCATAATAACTTTTCTATGTTCCATAACATCAAAGACTTCAAATTTAAATCCATCATGTAAACTTGGATCGATTACTAAACCTGCGGTATTAAATGGGTCTGCAAATATCTTGTATAAAGGCAAATTAAATGCACCAGGTTCTGTTTTATCACAACAGTAAACTATAACAGGGTCGCTTGGTCTTTCTTTAAATTCCATTTCAGCAACACCTGGTCCCATTCCTTTAATATTACCTGAAAATGTGTCGGAAAGTAAATCTTGACCTGCACCATAAAGTTTTAATTCACGAGCTTTTTCAGTAGCTTTCATAAAAGCAGTAAAAGCAGTTTCATGGACTTCTTCATTTTCTTCCCCATTTCTATGGGTCATAATCATATCTATATCATCACCACAACGGGTTATGTAATAGTCATTTAATAAACCAGTTTCTCTAGCATTTTCCAATGTATCTTCGCATATGTCTAATAAAGCAGGATGAGCAACACCGTGTCCTGAAACACTACCTACATCCGCTTTTATAACACTTATAGTAGTTTTTGTCATAAAATTACCTCAAATTTACCTAAAATTTATCTCAAATAATATATATAAGCATGAAGAGCAACAAAATTTAAATATAAAACATTAGTCTTAAATCTTAATAAAACATTTATTTAACATTATTCAAACATTTATCTAAAAACATTGCTTATGATTTTTTCATAACTTTTATAATAAAAAAAATAAAAAAATTTCTAAATTTTTTCTTAATAATATTTTTATAAGTTACTCTAATATAATATTATATTTTAATAATATAAAAATATTGTAGTTTAAAATAAAATTTTATGACAAATTTTTAAGAAAAATTTAAAAATATACTCTAATATATTAAAAAATATTCTTAAAAATATGAATTTAAAAAAAATAAATTAAAATATTATTCAAAAAGATCGAATGAAATTACTAATTTAAATAATATAAAAACCATATTAAAAAAATAAAGTAAAAAATTTATAAGTAATTTAAATTTACAAAAATTTTTCTTATTTAAATTTTAAATGAAAAATTAAAAAAAAAAAAAAAAAAAAATAAAAAGTTTAAAAAAACACAAAAAAATGTTTCTAATAAAAACTTTTAAAAATACTATGGAGATGAAAATATGAATTTAGATCATGTAAATGGATCAGACAAAGGAAATGTAGTTTTATTTGCATTAAGTACTTGCCAATGGTGCAGAAAAACAAGAGCACTTTTAGATGAATTAGATGTTGCATATGACTTCACTTATGTTGATTTAACAAGTGGAGAAGAAAGAGATGAAGTTGTTAAAGAATTAACAAAATGGAATCCTCAGTTATCTTTCCCAACAATTGTAATTAATAATACTAAAGTAATTACTGGTTTTAAAGAAGATGAAATAAGAGAAACATTTAGTTAAGGTGTTTTTATGGGAAATTTTGATTTCTATGAGGACTTCAAAAAAGATGCTGAAAAAAATGGCTACTTCCTAAATGAAGACATTGAATTTGTAAAGGCTCTTTTAGAAAGTATTAAAGTCAACATTGATAGATATGGTTATGCCAACTGTCCATGTCGATTAGCTTCTGGAGACAAAAAAAAAGACTTAGATATGATTTGCCCATGTAATTATAGAGATATGGATTTATCAGACTATGGTGCTTGTTTTTGTGCATTGTATGTGAGTGAAGATGTATTAAATGGAAAAATTAAACTTAACTCAATTCCTGATAGGCGAATGGAAGAACTTGCAAAAAATAAAAAAGAAGTCCCAATAAATTCAAATGAATTAGGAAAATTAAAAGTCCCAATTTGGAACTGTAAAGTCTGTGGATATTTATGTGGTAAAGAAAAACCTCCATTAAAATGTCCAATCTGTAAAGCAGATTCTGATAGATTTGAGCAAATTTTATAAAAAAATCTATTTAATTTTTATTTAATTTTTATTAGTTTTTGTTAATTTTGTCTTTTTCTATTAATTCTTATTTTTTATTCTAATAAAACATTGAAATTTATACTTATTTTAAAATTGAATTTATATATCTACTTTTTTTATCTTTTAACTGTTTTTAATTCTTATCTATTTTAAAATTAATAAAAGCATTGCTTATAAAATAAAATGCTCTATTTCCAAAGCTTTTGATCAAACTTTTTCTAAAAGTTTGTTTTATAGCTTTTGATCAAACTTTTTCCAAAAGTTTGTTCTAAAGTTTGCTTCAAACATTTAAAAACTACATATTTTCTAAACATTCATCACGTAAAACTCTTGCATCATCGTTTTTAGGGTTTATAGAAAGAACTTTTGTAAAAACATCACTGGCTTGACTAAAATTATTTAATTCCAATAAAACTAAACCTTTATTTAATAAAAACCATTCATTGTTAGGCTCAATTTTAATTGCTTTATCATAAACAGATAAAGCCTCATTAAAACGACCTAAATCTAATAAAACATTGCCTTTTCTATTTAGTGCTGATGCATCAATTTCACTTTCATCAAAACAATGAGTAAAACCAATATCATATGCTTCAATAGCTTCTTCATGATGTTCCATTTCAGTAAGTAAATTTCCTCTTGCATTCCATACTTCTGGATTTTTTCCATCGATTTTAATTAGCTCATCAGAAACAGAAAGTGCATCTTCAAACCGTTGTAAAACCTGTAAGATTAATATTCTCCAGTATAAAATAGCTGAATTTTTTTTATTATATTTTAAAGCCATGTTATTTGCATTTAAAGATTCATTAGGATTTCCTGAGTTCAAAAGAGCTATTGCTTTATTGTTGTAAATATATTCATTGTTTGGTTGAATTTTTAAAGCTTTATCATAATATTTAATAGCTTCTTTAAACTGCCCTAAACGACTTAAATTATCTCCTTGTTTATTTAAAAGGTAAACATCATCTGGGTCATGTTTTAAGGCTGCAGTATAGCAGATAGTAGATTTATCATACTTACCTGTATCAAATAAAATGTCTGCTCTTTGAGTAATCATTGCTTTTTCATCAATTTTTTCTCCTTCCCATTTACTTACAGGCAATTTTTCAAAATGAATTATTTGAAACATGTCATTGTCTTTAATTTCACCAACATACATTTTTTTAAATTCTTTTAACATATCTTTGGCATCTTTAAATCCTTCTTGAATTGCTGTTTCATCGTTGTTTTTTAAGTCTTTAAATTCAATTAATTCTACCCCTACAACAACCGCTTCAAAAATTTTCTTTTTTTCTTTTGATACTAAATTCCAATAACAATGCAATCTGTTTCCTTCTTTTAATGGAGATTTCCATAATTTTCTTATTGTTGATGTTTTATTTCCAGTTATAAGTTCAATATTTTGGCTTCCAAAGGATAAAATTGGCATACTACACCTGTTAAATATTTTCTAATCCAAATTCTGATGATTTAATCCTGATATTTTTAAAGTATGATTTTAATTCTATAGCTATTTCTTTTAGTTCTAATGGATTAGGGGAAGACTGATCTTTTAATTTTTCATCTAAGACATTTTTACTTCTAAATTGTTGAATTGTGAATATGTCACATGAAATTTCTTTAGCTATTTCTTTTAAATCTTCTTTAGATAAAAAAATAGGAGAATAAGTTGTTCTACATTCTAAAAATGTATAAATATCATCATTAATTATATTCATAGATTCTTTAACCTTATTACCAATGTCTGAGCCTATTACTTTTTTATATTTATTAAATGGAGCTTTTATATCTAAAGAAATATAATCAATAAGATTTAAAATTTTTTTTAATCTTTTTGGATATATTCCACTTGTATCCAACTTAGTTTCAAGATTGTAAGCTTTTGTATATTCTAAAATAGCTTTTAAGTTGTCTATTTGAAAAAGTGGTTCTCCTCCAGATACAACTAAAGCATCGATATAATCAACATTCTCATCTATTAACTTATAGACTTTAGATAAGTCTATTTCTTCTCCACCATCAATTAATTCGTAGTTGTGGCAATATGGGCAATTTAAAGGACAACCTCCTAGAAAAATAACTAAAGATATTCTTCCAGAAAATTCAATAGATGATAATACAGATCCTCCAAATTTCATATTCTCACTTTTATATCAATTATTAAAAAAACAAACATATATTCTCATTTAAAATTTTTTTATTTTTTTTTATAAATCTTATTATTAATTAAACACTAAACTAATTAAAATACTAAGTAAATCATGAAATATTATCTAAAAAATCATGTAATATACCAATAAATTTTTCATTTTCTTCCATTGTTCCAATACTTATCCTAATCCAATACTCATCTAATCCTTTAAAACTTGTACAGTCTCTTACTATAACTCCTCGTTTTAAAAGTTCTTTAGAAAATTTAGCTGCATTCATTCCAGTATCTCTTATTCCAATTAAAATGTAATTTGCTTTTGAATCTAAGACATTTAGATCACTAAACTTAGAAAGTTCAAAATATAAGAAATTTCTACTTGTAATTCCATTAGAAATTGATTCATTAATATATAACTTATCTCTAAATGTTTCTAATGCTGCAATATATGAAAGTCTAGTTAAACTAAAAGCAGGCTTTACTCTATGAATATACTCAATTAATTTTTTGTTAGATAAAGCATAACCTATTCTTAATCCTGCAAGCCCCATAACTTTAGACATGGTTCTCATAATCAAGACATTATCATATTTAATAATTAAATCCACATTATTTTCAACTGAAAATTCGACATATGCTTCATCAATAACAACTAATGCATCAGTGGCATTTACAATAGTTTCTATGTCTTTTTTGTTTATTATTCCTCCAGTAGGATTGTTAGGAGAGCATAAAAATATTACTTTAGTTTTATTAGAAATAGCTTCTAAAACAGAATCAACATCAACAGTATTCTTTTCTAAATCCCATTTTCCGTAAACTGGAACAGCCCCATAGGGTTTAAATGTATATTCATAATAAGTGTAGGAAGGTAAAGGAACTATAAACTCATCTCCTTCTTCAATAAATGTTTTAGCCAAAGAATCTATTATTTCATCAGCTCCATCTCCACCAATTATAACATTTTCTACTTTAAGGTTAGTATATCTAGCTATTTCTTCTTTTAAATCATTTAAATTCGTTTCAGGATAACGATTAATATATTGAAGTTCATTAGAAATTGCTTCAATAGATTTTTTAGAAGATCCCCACGGATTTTCATTGGAACCTAATTTAATTATCTCTTCTTTTTTAAGTCCAAATTCATTAGCTATTTCATCTTGAGATCTTCCAGGGACATAAGGGTCTAATTCACCAATAACTTTTTTCAATTTCATATTTCACCAAATAAGTAGTTAAACAAAAATAAAAAAATAAAAATAAAAATAAAAATTTATAAGAAATTAAATAAATAGTTAAATATAGTACTCTTTAGCTAAATTAACATATTCTTTAGCATTTAATCCAACACCTTTAATTTCTTCAGGAGTTAATTTCCTAATAAATTTTCCTGGCACCCCTAAAATTAAACTGCCTTCAGGAAATTCTTTATTTTCAGAAACAAGAGCACCTGCACCAACAATTGAATTTTTAGAAATTTTTGCATTATTTAGAACAGTTGCATTCATCCCAACTAAAACATTATCTTCAATCAAACATCCATGAATAATAGCTCCGTGACCAATAGAAACATTATCATTAATTACAGTATCCATATCTAAAGATCCATGTAAAACACAATTATCTTGAACATTAGAGTTTTTTCCAATAATAATTTTTCCTCTATCTCCTCTTACAACTGCGTTGTACCATACAGACGAATTTTCACCAATATCAACATCACCAATTATATGAGCACCTGGAAATATTTTTGCAGAGTTATCTATCATAATATCACATAATTAAAATAAAATAAAAAATTAAAAGAATAATAAAATAAAAAAGCTTAAAAATTAAAGAATAAAAAAATAAAAAAGCTTAAAAATTAAAGAATAAAAAAATAAAAAAAAATAAAACGCTTAAAAGTTAAAGAATTATAAAATTAAAAAATAAAAAAATCAATCTTCTTTGTCTGTTTTATCTTTATTATTTATTACAATTTTTGGTTGGTTTAATAAAACTATTTTATTTGATTCTACATCCTCATCTAAGAGAACATGGGGACCAATAAAGGTATTAAAACCTACGGTTACACCTGGAGTGAAACTTGAATTTATTCCAGTTTTTACATTGTCACCAATAATAGAACCCATTTTTCTTCTTCCACTATTAATCTTTTCGCCTTTAATCATTATTTTAACAGGTTTATCATCAAATCTCAAGTTAGCAATATTAGTTCCAGCTCCAAGATTACAGTTAGAACCTATTACAGAATCACCAACATAACTTAAATGATTAACATTAGTATTTTCCATAATAATAGAATTTTTAATTTCTACAGCATTTCCAACTTTTACATTATCACCAACATATGTATTTCCCCTAATATAACAATTAGGACCTATATCACAGTTTTTACCAATATAAACAGACCCTTGAATATAAACTCCAGATCGGATTATACTCCCTTCATCGAGAAATATATTACCATGGATAGTTGCTCCTCTCTCAATTTCACCTTTAATCTCTCTTTGAATATCTTTAAGCATGATTTCATTAATTTCAATTAATTCCCAAGGTCGTCCAACATCGATCCACTCTTTGTTAGTTAAAAATCCACGAACAATTTTTTTATCTATAATTTGAAGAGATAAAGAATCTGTAATTTCATACTCTCCCCTTGGAGACTTTTTAGTTTTATCTATTTTTTCAAAAATATCCTTGCTAAAAATGTATATTCCTGTGTTAATTAAATTACTTGGTGCTTTATCTTTTTCTGGCTTTTCAACAACATTTTTAATTAAATTATCCTCTATTTCAACTACTCCAAAGTCACTTGGATCATCTACTTCTTTTAAAACCATTAAAGTATCTGGAGAATTTTGATTGTAATCTTCAGTAATATCTTTGATCAATTCTTTATCTAGAATAATATCTCCATTTAAAACAATGAAATCTTCTTCCACAAAACCCTTAGAGTAAGATATTGCATCAGCTGTTCCAGCATATTCTTTTTGAGTTTTATATGAAATATTTACTCCAAATTTTTTTCCATCACCAAAATAATCTTTTACAATCTCTTCTTTATAGCTAACAATCAAAAGAATATCAAATATCCCACATTCTTTTAAAGCTTCAATATTATGTTGTATAATAGGTTTTCCTATAACAGGAAGCATTGTTTTTGGCTTTGTTAAAGTCAAAGGTCTCATTCGTGACCCTTCACCAGCACTTAAAATTACTGCTTTCATTGTATCACTCCAAAATAAATTCTTATTTTAAATTAATATTAAATAGCATGATGATTAATGCATAAATGATGATTAATGCATAATAAATAAATAAATAATTAAATAGTTAATCAATATTAGATTAATCAATATTAATATAGCTGAAAATGATTTTTATTGATTAAAAAGTAATAAAAAAAATTATAAATCAAAAAACTATAATTATTACTCTAATATTATTCTAATTATTATTCCAATTTCTAATTATTATTCTAATTTATTAATTATTAATGTAAATATTAATGAATCAAATTATTTATGAAATTCTCTGAAGTTTTTTGTATAAAATCTGCTCTTTCTTGAGTTTTTCCTTCTAAAGTTATTCTAAAGTAATCTTCAGTTCCAGATGGGCGAATCAATACCCAACTTCCATCTTTAAATGTTAAACGAAGTCCATCGATTGTACTGACTTCAATAATATCGTTAAATTCATTTTTAATTGATTTTTTAACTTCATCCATTATTAATACTTTTTCTTCTTTAGAACATGGGAGTTTAACTCTTTCATTTGGATAACTAGGTATTTCATTTAGAAGTTGTGATAATTTTCCTTTTTTAGAAACAATTTCAGCTATTTTTAATCCTGAGAGAATGCCATCAGGACACATTGAAAATTCTGGATGTATCCATGTTCCAGACGGTTCTCCACCAAATGAAGCATTTTCTTTCTCCATTAACTCTGCGACATGAACATCTCCTACTTCAGAGCGAAAAATTTTTCCCCTACTACCAACAGCTTCATCAATGGCTAGTCCTGCATCTACAGTAGTAACAATTGTATCTCCAGTTTTAATAACCATTTCTTTTGAAATAAGGCCTAATAATTTATCAAAATCACTGATTTCTCCATTTTCATCAACAGTAATCATTCGATCAGCATCTCCATCATGAGCTATTCCTAAATCAGCATTTAAAATAGGAACTAACTGCATTAAATCTCCTAAATTATTTTTATTTGGTTCTGCTTTTCTACCTGGAAAAAACCCATCTACTTGGCTGTTTAAAGTGATTACTTCACAACCAGCCATTCTAAAAATAATTGGTGAAAGTTCTGAACCTGCACCAGAAGCCGAATCAATTAAAACCTTTAATCCTTTCTTAATTTTAACAAGTGAAAGTAATTTATCAATGTAGTCTTTAATAATTTCATTGTTGTGGTAAATTTTACCAACATTATTCCATGAAGGAGTTATAAATGAATTAGAATTGTATATTTCTTCAATTTCATCTTCTTGGCTACTTGTAAAAGCCATTCCATTTTTATTCCAAATTTTAACGCCATTGTCTGTAGATGGATTATGTGATGCCGTTATCATTATTCCACAAGAACAATTAAGCATTTCTGTAGCAAAACCAGTTAAACCTGTTGGAACCATTCCTAGTTTTATAACATTGCACCCAGTTTCAATTAAACCAGAAGAAATTCCATTATCTAAAACTTTATTAGATGTTCTAGGATCATATCCAACAACAACATCACCTTTGCCACCCAAATAAGTTCCAATAGCTTTTCCAATGTTAATTGCTAAAATCCCATTAACATCTTCTGGAAAATGACCTCTTATCCCTGAGGTTCCAAATAGTTTTTTTTTCATAGTATCATCCAAATATGGCTATAATCATATAGAACATGTAAATAATATAAATATATAAAGAGTTAAAAAAATAATAAATGAATTAAAGTAAAATATAAGTGAATTAAATAAAATAAAAATAAATTAGAGAAATAAATGAATAAATTAAATTAATTAAAATAAATAAAAAATTCATTATATTTAAATAACTAAGCTCCAAATTTAGGTGATTTACCCATTAAATCTAAAATAATGTCCATTACATCAGAGCCTCTTATTCTTAAGAGTCCTCCTTTTGTGGCATCTATTTCATTAAATTTATTAACACCATCTACTCTAATATCAGAGCCATTAATCATTATTGGTACTGGATCAGCACTATGATCCATTACAGAAATAGGAGTAGAATGATCAGCAGTTAAAATAATAATCGTGTCTTTTAATTCTAATAATTTAGAAACAACTATATCATCTACTTTTTCTATAAATTCTAATTTTTCCTTGTAGTTACCATCATGCCCTGCCTCATCAGCTCCATCAATATTAACTAAAAAGAAGTCATAATCACTGTTTTTAACATTATCCATGATTGTATCAACTATATTATCTAAATTAGTGTCTACTCCTCCAGTTGCCCCATCAACTTCTATAATTTCCATTCCAGCAAATCTAGCAATTCCCATAATAAGACCAGTTTCAGCAATACATGCAGAGTTCAAAGAATATTTACTATTTAGCGGTTCAACATCAGGAACTGCACCTGCTCCACGAGGAATAATAATATTTGCAGGAGGTTCATTTTTTTCTACACGGTTTAAATTAATTGGATGATTTTTAATTAATTCATATGATTTTTTAACAATTTTATTTAACAAATCAGCTGTTTTTTTTGCCTCAGCTGAATCGTCTTTAGCTACAACAATTTTAGGTGGTTTTCCTTCAATTTTAGGGTCTGCATCAGAAACCTTATCTGATAAACCTTCCCCCCTTAAAACTAAAACTGCCCTATGGCCAGTAGACTCTTTAAAAACTATTTCAATATCTTCATATTCTTCAATTTTCATTTCATTAAGTTTTGAAATGATGGAAGATGTATTATCCCTTATTCTTCCTGCTCTTCTATCAGTCACTATAAACTCATCATTAACAGTTGAAAAATTACATCTAAATGCTATATCTCCAGGAAAAATATCAATTCCAACTCCACAAGCTTCAAAAGGACCTCTTCCAGTGTAAACAATATTTGGATCATATCCTAAAATAGAAATATGAGCAGTATCACTTCCTGGGCGAATACCTGGTTTAATAGAATCCATAATACCATTTATACCTTTTTTAGCCATTTTGTCCAAATTAGGAGTATTAGCTGCTTGTAATGGAGTTTGATTATTTAGTTCTTTTAAAGGACGATCACCTAATCCGTCCATGATAAATACTATTCCTTTCATTTATCCCATCCCAATATATTTAAAAATTGAAATTGATTAATTTAATGATTGATATTTATTAAAACAATTCCTAGACTAAATTTATTTAGTGCCTTATTATTAAATTAGGCTATTGATTAATATCAATTTTTTGATTAATAATTATTAACTAAATTATTATTGAATTAATATTGAATTATTATTGAATTATTGTTTTACATAGTAATTTTAAGTATATCTAAAATTATATGAATGTAATATACTTAACTTACAATAAAATTATTAAGAAATAACTTAAACAAAATTAAAAAAATAATTCAATTTTATCAAATAATATATTGGACTTTAAAACATATATATTTTAAAAAATTATTTTATAATTATTTTATAATTATTTTTCAATAATTTAGAAAAAGCAAATAATAAAAAAATTTCTTTAAACAAAAGCAAAAAAAATATAAAAAAAATGTGAAAAATAAATTAAAAAAACAGAAAAAATACAGAAAAAGCTAATAAATATATAAAATTTTAATAATAAAAAAAGACAAGCTATTTAAAAGACAAGCTATTTAATAATTAAAAAAAAGCAAAAATATAAAAAAAAGAAAATAAGGGGAAAATCCCCCAATAAAGAAAACTATAAAATTTATCCGAAGAGTGCACCTAAGCCCGCAGCAGCTTCTTCTTCAGAAGCTTCTTCTTCTTCCTCTTCTTCCTCTTCAACAGGAGCAGCAACTTCAACAGCAGCAACAGGAGCAGCAGGAGCAGTAGCAACAGCTGCAGTTTCAATAGCTTCGCTAATATCTACATCATCTAAAGCAGCAATTAAAGCTTTGATTCTTGCTTCATCAGCATCAATGCCAGCGGCTTCGACTATTTTCTTTACATTATTTTCGTTAATATCTTTATCTACACTATGCAAAATCATTGCGGCATATACATATTCCATGTTTTCACCTATAAACTTTTAATTATTTAATTAGCCTAAGACTATTTATTCATCTTAAGACCATTTAATTATTTTTAGCCATTAAGACTTAAACCATGCCATTAGACATTTATTTAATTTTTAATTGAAATTTTAATAAAAAAATTGTAAGTTAATAATTTTAAAAGATTAATCAAGTATCAAGACAAAACTAACCAAAGAGAGCACCTAAACCAACAGCTGCATCTTCTTCAGAAGCTTCTTCCTCTTCTTCTTCCTCTTCTTCTTCAGCATTATCTTCTTCTACTACAACAGGAGCAGCAGATGCAACATTAGATAATAAATCTAATAACTCATCATCTAAAGCACCTTCAACACCACTAATAGCTGAAGCAATGGCTAACAATTCAGTACGTGCTTTTCCAATTAAAAGACCTATTGTATCATCATTAACAATTGCAGCATTAACAGCTAAGTTACGTGCTTTAATAAATGCATTGGACAATATTGCAGAAACAGTAGCATTTGTAGGTATTGCAGCATTAACAGATAAGTTGAATGCACCATTAAATGCAGCTTGAATGTTTTGAAGAGTTTTTTCTTCATCGATAAACAATATATCAGAAGTGTATATAGTTTCTTCCTCATAAGCAGCTCTTAAATTAATACCTACTTCCATAGGATTAATATCTAAACGAGTTAAAGTAGTAGCTACTTGTTTAGAAACTTCTTCTCCTTCTTTTACTATAACATGATCTTTTTGTACAGTAATTTTACCTTTATCGATTTTTGCAGGAATTCCAACTTGTTGTAATTCACCAAGGAATGGACCTGGCTCAAAACCAGTATCTCCTGCTGGGACAACAATATCTGCAGTAGCAATACTACCAGCTTTAGCTGGAGCAGGAGTTTTACTGTCTTCTAAAATTTTGTATAATTTAAAAGAGTTTAAATCAGTAAACACGATTGCAGGTTGCCCTATCATAAAAGGAGAAAGACCTGTGATATTCTCTTTATTTTGAGCAATATCATTAAGTGCTAAATCAATGAGATTCTTTTTAGCCATTCTTATTATGGCTTTACCTTGAAGAGATTTTCTCATTAGTTGCATTTGTCTTGCAGGAATATTTAACAAATCAACAACACCTATAACAGAGTGTGAATTGAGTAATTCCTTGAGTTCTTTAACCTCTTCTTTTTTCCAATTAGCAACGTGAGCCATTTTAAATCACCCTCGCTATTGGACCCATGGTTGTCTTAATAAACATGGATTTAATTTGATTTCTTCCTTTCTCTAAGTTGCGATCTAAGACAGCAAGAACGGCTTCAATATTTTCAGCTATTTCTTCATCTGACATATCTTGAGTACCAACTAAGGCCTGGATAGAAGCTTGAGTTTTAACAGACACTTTAACTGTAGATTTTAATCTATCAATTATAGGGTCAACTTTAATTGCGGCAGGAACAGGTTTAGGCATTTTCTTCCTTGGTCCAAGAACAGGTCCTAAATATCTACCTACAAGAGGCATTAAATCGGCCTGTGCTACAAAGAAGTCATATTGATTAGCTATTTTTTTAGCTTCCTTCCTTTTCTTACCGAATTCTTCTAACTGCTCTTTAGTTATAACAAGATCTACACCAGCTTTTTTAGCTTGAAGCGCCAATTCCCCATCAGCGACAAAACCAATTTTAATGCCTTTGCCTCTTCCATTAGGGAGAGAAACTTCCTCATCGAACCGATTTTCAGGTTTTTTGACATCTAAATCTCTGATGTTAACAATAACATCAACAGATTGTGTGAAGTTTCTCGGCTTTGAAAGTTCTTTAGCCTTCTTCACTGCTTCTAATATATCTTGTGTCATACAAATCCTCCAGGAACTTTTTAAAAAGTTCTCTAATGGATATTTATCAGTTTCGATTAATTGAACATTCTACTTTCATTCATAGTATACTATAAATGAATAAATTATGTCTATTAATCCTTAGTAAACAATATATCCGCCACAGAAAAAAATCATTTCAATTCTGTAACATCATTTACATTGAATAAAATTGAGTAATAAGTTAAATAAAAAACTTATTAATAAAATTATATTAGTAAAATTATATTATGATAAAAATAAATTATAAAATATAAATTATAAAATATAAATTATAAAATTAAATTATAAACCAGATTACGATTAAAGTAAATTATAATTTATAAAAATATGAGAAATACTTGAAACTACAGAATATTATTCTGTTTCAACAAGTATATCATCATATTCTCCAGCATCAACTATTTTTTGTGCTTCACGTGGGTCTTTACCATCAACAGTAATTCCCATACTAACACAAGTCCCCATAATCTCTTTAACAGCATGCTTGTAATCATTGGCAAGTAAAGAATCAAACTTCATTCTTGCAACTTTTAAAGATTGGTCTATGGATAAATCAGCGATTTTTTCTAAGCCAGGATCTTGAGAAGCCTTCTCAATTCCAAGTTCATCCATAATAAGGGCAGTTGTTGGAGGAGTACCTATTTCTATTTCGAATTCCTTAGTAGCAGCATCAATAGTGACCTTTACAGGAACTTTCATTCCAGAAAAATCTGCAGTTTTTTTGTTGATTTCTTCAACAACTTGCATCATATTAATACCAAATGGACCTAAAGCAGGACCTAAAGGTGGTCCAGGGGTGGCAGTTCCACCTTCAATAAGGACTTCAACAGTACTTTTAGCCATTAGTCAGCCTCCTTTTGTATAATTCTAATTTGATCAGCTTTAACAGTAACAGGTATAGGAACAGCAGCTTCAATTAATTCCAAGACAACTTCTTCACGAGATTCATCAATACGAATCACTTTAGCTCTTTCACTTTTAAATGGTCCTGAAATAAGCTCCACAATGCTTCCTTTATTAATGCTAGATATAATAGGCTCAGGTTTTAGGAATTTTTTTAATTCTTCAAAAGAAACAATGTTAGAACCCTCTTTTTTATCTTTACTTTCAACAACCCCTCTTAAATGAGGAATTCTCATGTGAGGATTACGCATATCAATTTTAGTTGAAGATTCTACCAAAACATAACCTTTTAAAGATTCTGGAACGATAACGGCTCTTAAGCCTAACCCACTTTCTTTTGCTTTCTTAGCTAACATTCTTGCCACATTTCTCTCTTGACCTGCAGAGGTTTTAAGAGCATATATGGAATTTTGAGTATCTTCCATTTATAATTCACACCTTAATAAATTAAAATCTGATCGATTTAATAAAAATGAATATCTAAATAATTAACATTTAAAATATGTTTTTAGGTCTAAAAAAAATACAAAAAATAATTTTAAAACAGTTAATACTAAAAATAAAGATTTTTAAATATAATTATATAGAAAAAAGAAATAATTAAAATAAAAATAAATTATTTAAAATTAGATATGTAAAATATATCTTTATTTTCCAATATATAAACTTAATTAAATTTTTATATTAAACAAATAATATATTAAAAATAAATATTAAAAAATAAAATTAAACAAATTACATTATTAATTATTATAAATAAAATTAAATTTAATATTTGAATAACATCAATAATTATAAATGATTAAGCAAATTACATTCCTATTAATTCACCAAATAAAATAATTACAAACCCTATAACTCCAATAATAGCTATTCCAATAGCTGTTACTTTTGAAAAATTTAAAAATTCTTCTTTATCTGGTTTCTTTGCTACTTTGAAAACTCTTTTTGACTGTCTAATAAATTGAGAAATTGATTCATTTAAATTCATAATATCACTTAATTAAATAAAATAATAAAAAATAATTGAAAAATAAAAATTTTAAAAATAATGAAAGTAATATAAAATTATAAAAATAACTAGTGTTGTAAATTAAAAGTAAAATACTTAAGTAGCATTCAATTTGTCTTCTTCATCCAAAATAGCTAAAAACTCATCCCAAGCTTCTAATTTCTCTTTAGCTGCTTGATCAGACAAAACTTCAATAGCATAACCTGCATGCACAAGAACATATTTACCAACTTCGATTTCATCTACTAAATCTAACTTAACAGATTGCTTGACTCCACCAAAGTCAACATAACCTACATTATTATCTTTATCAATTTCTACTATTTGAGCAGGTGCTGCAATGCACATAAACATTCTCCTTAAAACAATGAAATATAACTAAAGAAATTATTAAATATTTTGATTTATTAAATATTTTTATTATAAATAAACTATATTTTTTGAAATATTTAAAATTTACTAAAAAAATTTTTAAAAAAAAAAATAAAGTAATTAAATAATATAGTGAATTAAAATAAAATTAATTTGTTGAAATTAATAAATTGAAACCTTGGTTATGCCTTTAATTGATAATAATTCATTAAAGATATCTCCAGGAACTGGAACCTCTGTTATAATAGTTAAAATTGGAAAACCATCCATATCTTTGTCATTGGCATAAGCTTGACGTATATTTATCTTTCTTAAAAATAATATTCTACTGGCTTCAGCTAAAATACCATAGTTATCTCGATCAGTCTCAATTTCAACTACACCAAGGGATAAATTTTTAGCAATATTTTTTAAAAGAGTTCCTGCAGGAACTATGTTCTTAAAAATCCCAGATAAGTATTCACTATTTAAAATAGTTTCAATTGTAAATTTAACAATTCTTCTGTCTACATCTACAGTTTTTGCAAGATAAACATCTGTAATTTTTAAATCTCCACAGTAAACAGACTTGTCATCATCAACACGAAGACCTAACTCTATCATTTTTCTTGCTATTTTCATCTGTGAAGGACGATTTTGAAAATTTACCTTTATTTTTTCCCACATGATATCAGAACTTAAACTTAGTATGAATAAAAGTTGAATTAATTTAATAGAAATTTAATAGAGCATAAAATTATAAAAAATGATTTAATATTACTATTAATATAAAAACTAGGCTCTTAATATAAAAATTAAAAACTAATGAAGAGAGTAATTTAAGTCTTAAGTTTAAAAGACAAAATTAAAATATTTCGAAATTTAAAATAATTAATTTTTAAAAAAAGAGTAAAAAATAATAATCAAAATCAAAAATGGGCCGGCTGGGGTTCGAACCCAGGACCTCACGGTTATCAGCCGTGCGCTCTACCTGGCTGAGCCACCGGCCCTATTAAAATAATCTTTAAAAATTTAATTTTAAGTAAGGATATAACAATTTTTATTTTTATCATATATAAATATTTTGATAGAAAAAAATATATTGATATGAAAAAATATAAAATTAAAAAGATTAAATAATTATAAAAATTAATTATTTTTTATTAATCATTTCATTAATTGAATCAGCCATCATATGACCTTCAACAATTATTTCAACACTTTCTATTCCATCAACAGATAATGCTTGGTCTTTGGCATCAGCAGCCATGCGTGCAACACTCATACATCCAGGATTTGTAGGTTTTAAAACTATTTTAGCTGCATCTCCATCAATTTCTATATTTTGAACAATACCCATTTCAGTAATACTTACACCCATATGTGGATCTAAAACTTTAGAAACTGCATCTTTAACTTGATTTTGTAATTCTTCAGACATTTTATCTCTCTCTTTTAGCAAATAAATAAATTTCAATAAATAATCAATAATATATAACAAATTCACATAATAAATTCAATATAATAAATTAATATATATTTAACATTAATTTTTTTAACTTTCAGTTAACAAAGACTTAAAAAAAATTAAAAAATTTTAATTTAATTCAAGAAAATTTTCAAGTATAAATTCATATGTACATTATAATATTTATAGATTAAGTTTTTAAATCAAAATATAAAAAAAATCTTAAAAAAATAAAAAAAATAAAATAATGAAGTAATGAAATAAAGAAATGATAAAAAAATAATAAAGAAATAAAAAACGAATATTAAAACAAATGAAATTCAATATATTACTTCTTTCTGTGTCTTATTTTTACTCCAATGCCTTTGGTGGCTAACTCCATTTCTTTACCCGATAAAATAGCTTTACCAACACCTAAAACTTCTCCATTTCTTACTACAACAACCTCATCATTTGGTAAAATATTTGAGTCTGCAGAATTGATTCCAGGTGCAAAAACGGTGTTTGTAGATAATTCAAAGTCAATTTCAACAATATTGATTCCTAAATCATTTAAAATTTCCCCACCTTTAAGAGTTAAAGAGTAAAATCCCCTATCATTGTTTAAAATAGCTATTTGATTTTTATTTCTAATAATCTTTTTATGGTATTTTCCTTTAGCTATTGTATCATTATCAATAAATTCATGACCATTTTCTCCAAACTGATAAATAGCTACTGATTTTAATCCATTTAAAACCTTTTCTCTTCGTTTAATTGTAGAATATTTTTTTAATTCCATTCTCAAGTTATAAATTGAATCTGGAGAAGTTGTTTTTCCATCTACACAAGTATAAATAGCTCCATCTAAATACTCTTGACATACTTTCTCATATCCCCCAGAGACATGAGCTATAATATCTTTCCCATCTAAATATTGATTTAAAAGCTTTCCTGCAAGTTTTTTTTCTTCATTACTCCATTTTCCACTTACAGCAACATCATATGACTGAATTGGGTATGTATTTTCCATTTCACGAGGACAAATTCCAAATGGAGAGGTTAAAATGACTTCTTGGACTTTTCTAGAAGCTTTTTTAAATATTTGATGAGATTTAGAGTTAGAATAAGGTTTTTTCATACTGCAGGGAAGAACAACAACAACTTCACCTAAAGGTTTAAGTAAAGCCATTCTTTCTCTCCATCTAACAACTTCTGGACGGTATAAAGACTCATCACTTGAACAAATTACTTTTGCCATATTATCCTTGAATAAAATTGTATTTTTAATTAATTTTTAGTTTAATTTATAATTTGATTTTTAGTAAAATGTTTAATATAATATTAATTAATATTTAGTAGTTTTTAATAATTTTTTAATATAATTTTAATATAACTTTAATATAATTTTAATATATTTAGATAAAAATTTACCAAAAAAAGAACTTAATTATGAAAAATAATTATTTAAATTGTAAAACTAATTCTTCATGGTTTTTTTTTAATTTCAGAATAGATTTATTTGAAATTTCATTTTTTCTCATCCATTTATCAATGGTGAAATTAATACCAACTTCATTAACCCCATCATAAAGATTATCAGCATGAGAAACTATTCTCTCCTCCAAACTCAGGGGAATGTAATTTTTTAAAGGTAAATTAAACTTTAAAGCTTCATATTTAGTTAAACCTACACCAATATGCCTTTCAATTATATTAGCCAGTTTTTCACTAAACCCTAAATCAATAGCTATTTCATAACCAATAATCCCATGATCAATTCCATTTGACTTAGACCTACCAATATCATGTAACAAAGCTCCACTTGTTAATAAATTTAAGTCCACATCATCTTTAAAATTAATAGCTATTTCATTGGCTTTTTTACAGACTCCAATTGAATGATCTATTACCCATTTAGGGCAGTTTTCTTCTTTTAATAATGAAATCAAATATTTTTGATCTTCCATAAAAATCAATTTATGCATAAAACTAAGAAAAAATGATAAAATAATAATGCTAAAAAAATCTAAAATTTAAATATAAAAAGAAAAATTAGAGAGTTAAATAAAAAAAAGCTGTGGGAATTAATAAAAAATGTAATTAACTCATAATTCATGAAAAAAAAGTAAAGCTATTTTATATTAAAACAATTACAAAAAACGAATAGTTATTAAACATCTTTAAAACATTATGTTTTTAAATTTTTGATTAATTTTTCAAAATCATTAAATTCTGAAATCGATGCATCTATTTTTTCTTTAATTATACTAATTCTATATTCATTATCATGCCAATTAAGTTCTGTACTACAATTTGGACATTTAAATTTATTCTGGAGAGCCACTGCAAAATCAAATCTATTTTCATCTTTGGGACAAATATAAAACGAATTATTTTCTTCACTTTCTAAGATATCTTCCAGTTTAGAAATCTTGGTTTCATGGCGAAATGACAATTCGGATACTATATTTTCATTGTCAAAAGTCCAAGTATAAGTAAACCAATTTGTTTCTTTGTCTTTATTTCGTTCATAAGTTGCTAAATGAGAATCATACAATTTATATAAAATCTTTCGAACAGTATTTATTTTAATATTTGTAGATTCTGCTATTTTTTCATCAGTTATTTTATTATTTATCAAGCAATCTATTATTTTTAGGTTTTCTTCATTCTTTTCAACAACTTCAAATAAATATTCTTTTATCAACGGTATTTTCAACATTAGTCTGCCCCATATAAATTCAAATTAGTTAAATCCCTTATTTTAACACAAAAAAGAAAATTAGTATATAATCCACTCAGAAATAAAATTATCTAAAAGGTTTAATCTAATATATACAATCCAATCACTCAAAAATAAAAATATTAAAAATTAAAAATTAAAAAATCTAATTAGTAGTAAAATTTAGAAGTAAAACTTAAAATAAAATTTAAAATAAAACTTAAAATAAAAATTAAACAAATCTTAAAATGAAATTTAAAAATAACATTTAAAAATAACATTTAAAACTCAAATTTAAATATAATTAACTTAAATATAATTAATTTAAACATAATTAAAACTCAAATTTTAAAAAAAATAGATTTATTGTAAAAAATATGTCTTATAAAATGATATTCTACTTCATAATAAATTTACATTTCAAAGTTATAATTTTATAATATATTATATATAATGTAATGTTTTTATACAATATAAATTTTTCCATTAAAATTTAAAAAAGATTGTGATTTTTAAAAATTTTATCAAAATTCACTAAAAAAAACTTATTAAAAAATAATGAAAATTAATAAAAATTAATAAAAAAAATATAAAAAATGATAAAGCATTAAAAAAATAATGAAAAATTGATAAAATAATGAAAAATAATAGAAACTTTAAAAAAGTGATAAAAAAGTTAGAAAAGAATTATTTTTTCCTAATCAACACTGCAGGAGTATGAACAATAGAATTTAGCATTTCCACAGTAATATTTGAAAAATCATCATTTTTCCTAGGAGTTTTCATATTTTTTTTACTATTTTCACTGTTGTTATTCTCATTACTTATTTCATTATACTTATCTTCTCTTAAAAAGTTTTTTTTCATCTGATAAATGGTTTCCATATTATTTTCAAGAGATTTTTGATAATTCTCAGAGATATTAGCTATTTTCAAAGCTTCTTCTACAGAAATTTTATGAGATGATCCTAAGGGAGTAGAACCTACATTTTCATAAATTTGACCTAAAACATATCCCCAAAAGCCCATATTTGACTTTATTCCTTCAATAGCTATTGGTAGTCCAGTAAAATATTTATTTTTCCCTCTTCTATATGTTGCATCAGTATCAACTATCAAAACACGAATATCTCTTCCTGTTTTATCAAAAATAAATTGTGAAATATTTTTAGCTACTTTTTGAGGATTTTTTGGAAGTAATGAAACATAAGTTCCTGGAGCATTACTTAAATCTATTCCTGCTTCAGATGCAGGCTTAAGAGCATGTTTTAATCCATAAGTTTCAAGCACAAGTTCTTTATGATATACAACTTCATATGGAAGATGTCTAAGATTTTTAATGGTTCTTTTTTTAATTCTTAAAAGTGGACCAAAGAAATAACCCCAAAGATACTTACTCCAAACTAGACCTAAAAATTTCGCCATTAATGATGGTTTAAAATCAGTTTCATCAAGTAATCTACCTTGTGATACAGCTATTGGAGTTTCTGCAATAACCAAATAATCATTATTTTTTGAAAGCTCAATAACAGGTAAAATAATTTGATTTAAATCGTCATTACATGTAATATAACCTGTTTCTATTGGAATTATTTCATATTCGTCAGAATAAAACTTTTCTTCTAAAGAATCATACTGATAATTTTTTATACTCATAGTATCTAAATATATTTATTGTTAAATTTGACTATTAAAAGTATTAACCATTAAAATTTTTAATTATTTCTTTATATTTATTAAAGTAGTATTTATTATATTAATATTATATTAAAATAAGTAATCATTAAAGTAAGTAATCGTTGCTATTATTTAGAATTATTTATGTGATAAAAAATAAAATAAAAAAAAGATAAAAAATAAATTAATAATAAATTAATAAAATACAAATAATAATATGTTTAATAGAAAATTTTAATAGGAAATTGGGGTTTTAAAGATGAAAAAATCAATTACATACTTTGAAAATGGTGGAAAAGAAAATACTGAAGATCTTATTGCTTGTGTTAAGGATAGGTTAAAAGATTCTGATATAAAATACATTGCTGTTGCTTCAGTTAGTGGAGAATCTGCTTTAAAATTGTCAAAAAGTTTAAAAAGTTTAGCTAGATTTAAAGATATTAAAATAATAAATGTTACACATCATGCAGGATTTAAAAAAGACAATGAGCTTGAAATAAGTGGAGAAAAAAGAAAAGAACTCAAAAATAACGGAATAACTACTTATTTAGGGTCTCATGCTTTGAGTGGAGTTGGAAAAGGAATTTCCAAAAAATTTGGAGGAGTCACACCAGTTGAAATAATAGCTGCTACATTGAGAATATTTTCTCAGGGAATTAAAGTCTGTGCTGAAATAAGTATCATGTTAGCAGATGCAGGGCTTGTTCCAGTTGATGAAAAAATAATAGCTATTGGTGGAACTGGAAAAGGATTAGACACTGCGGTAATTTTAACTCCGAAGAATATGACAAATGTTTTTGACATAAAATTCCATGAAATATTGGCCATGGTAAAATAAATTCAAAAAAATATTTTTATTAATCTTGTCAATAAATTAATTTTAACAATAAAAAAAAAAAAAAAAAAAAAAATGAAATATGAAATATGAAATATGAAATATGAAATATATGAAATATATGAAATATAAAAAATGGAATATATGAAATAAAATAAATATGAATGAAGTGAATTAAACAGAATAAAATTGAAATTTACATATAAACTAGAAGATATGATAAATTAAAGTGAAAAGATATAAGTTATAACTTAAAATTAAATCTTTAAAATGAATCATATTGTTTAATTAGCTATTTTTTACTTTAAATTCAAATATTTAAGTTTCTTTTTAATATAAAATGGTAAAAGCAACTTAAATCAAAAATAATAATATTATTAAATTTAAAGTTGTTAATATAGTATTGATTATTATTAAAATTAAAAAATATATTGAAATTTTTAATTAAATTAAAGAATTATCTATAAAATAACCATTTCATTTAAATATTAGTTTGTACAAATAATAAGTTATAAACTAATGTGGGGTTATATCAGTGAAGTTTATCGACGAAGCAATAAAAGAATCTGAAAAGAGATTGGAAAAAAATAAAGTTCCAAAAGCTACAAGCGAAATAGATGAGGACTTAATAGAGACTATTACAATAGCACATCCTAAAATATTTGCTATTGGAACTGGTGGTGCTGGAAACAACACTATTACAAGATTAAATGAGAAAGGTGTTGAAAATTTAGAAACCATTACCATCAACAGTGATGCTCAAGATTTATTATATAGTCAAGCAGATAAAAAGATTTTAATCGGTAGAGAAACATGCAAAGGCTTAGGAGCTGGTGGAAAACCTGAAATAGGTGAACTGTGTGCTGAAGAGAGTATTGAATTAATTAAAGATGAACTTTCTGATGCAAATATGGTTTTTATAACCTGTGGTCTTGGTGGAGGAACTGGAAGTGGATCAGCACCAGTTATAGCAAAAACCGCTAAAAAATTAGGTGCATTAACAATAGTTGTTGTTTCAACTCCATTTATTAGTGAAGGTCCACAAAGAGTAAAGAATGCAGTAGAAAGTTTAAAAAAATTAAAAGAAAGTGCCGACAGTGTAATAGTTGTTCCAAATGAAAAACTGTTAGAAGTTGCTCCAAACTTACCTATTATAACTGCATACATGGTTTCTGATGAGATTCTTGGAAAATCAGTAAAAGGAATTACTGACTTAATTATGAAACATGGTGCAACAAACCTTGATTTCAGTGATGTTAAAAGTACTATGAGTGATTCTGGAATGAGTATGATTGGTATGGGCGAATCTGAATCTGGTGATAGAGCATTAGAATCTGTTTATGAAGCATTAAATAGTCCATTACTTGATTTAGATATTTCTGAAGCTCAAAAAGCTATTGTAGATATTGTTGGAAGTAATGAACTAACAACAGAAGAAGTAAATAAGATTACATCTACAATTAGTGATTATTTAGCTCCTGGAGCAGATATTATCATGGGAATAAGAGTTGACAATGAATTACAGCATACCATTAGAACTACCGTAATAATTTCTGGAGTTAAATCTCAAGACCTCCTTTCTCCAGCTAGAGAAGTCCCAGAAAAGCAAGAAGAGTCTATTCAAGAACCATGGGAAAATTTTGATGCTGTTGATGATTTTCTTGATGATAAATTCTAAATTATTATAGTAAAATAAACCAAAATTTTATGGAACTCTTAAAAAAAATTAATTTAAAATGAATTGGGCAATCCCTTCAGTTTATTTAGATAAAACACCTCCCCCCCACTTTTTATTATTTTAAACTTTTTATTATTTTTAATTATTTTTTTTTAAGTATTATTACTACTCTAATCCAATATTTACTTATATTATGTTTTCTCATTTTTTTGTTATACTTTATTTTATTATACTTTTTTATCTGTGCTCTAATTCACTTAAAACCTCATTTTTTATAAATCTCTTTTTTAAATAAATTAATTTTAGCTAAAGTTATTTTATATAAATATAAATATTTGAAAATATACAGATAAAATAGATATTAAAAAATATATTAAAAAATAAAAAAATATATTAAAATAAAACTCCATTATAAGTCTAAAAATAAAAAAATAAACGGATAAACAAGTGAAAAAATGGAAAAAGTAGAAAATATTATTGTTGGATCAGGTCCTGCAGGTAGATTAGCTGGATTAGAGCTTGGAAAATTAAAAAAAGAAGTCCTTTTAATCGAAAAAAAATACATTGCTGGGAATTGTTTAAATGAAGGCTGTATGGTTATTTGTGCATTAAATGAAATAGCTAGATTTACAAATTCAAAAAAAAGGTATGAAAAATTAGGCATTTTAAAAGGAGAAATAGAATTAAACTATGAAGAAATTACAAATAAAATAAAAGAAACACAGGCAATTATTAGAAAAATCCATGAAAAGGAAAATAAATCAATAGGAAATAAAGTAATTTTTAGTGAAGCAGAAGTCTTTGAAGACAATGTTTATGTAAATGGAGAAAGTTATGCCTTTGAAAATTTATTAATAGCTACTGGATCAAAACCAATTATCCCTAAAATTCCAGGAAATGAATATGGGCTAACTAGCAAAGATATATTAAATATTAAAAAATTACCTAAAAAAATAAACATTATTGGAGCAGGTGAAATTGGAGTAGAACTCTCAAGTTTATTTTCCTCATTTGGATGTGAGGTTAATCTAATTGCTAGAGGAGGAATATTAAAACATATGGACAAAGATTTAAAAAACTATGTTGAAAAAAAACTTTTAAAAGATGTTAATATCTATAAAAATTTAGAAGCAATTGAAATAAAAAAGAACAAAGTCATAACACAAAATGAAGAATTTGAAGGAAAAACATTAATAGCAACAGGTAGAACTCCAAATTCCAAATTAGTTGAAGGTATTTTAGAATTAAATGAAGACAAATCAATTAAAGTTGATCCATTTATGAAAAGTTCTAAATCTAATGTATATGCTGCAGGAGATGTGGTTGGAGGGATAAATTTAACTACTGTTGCTAGAAAGGAAGGAATTATAGCTGCAAGAAATATGGCAGGATATTCAACAATTATGGATTATACTAACATACCTCTTGGACTAACATTAGACATGGATGCTAGTTATACTGAAATTTCGAGTGAAATAAGCAATAATAATGAAAATATTTCTATTCCTGGCTCAGCTGGTCCTGGTAGTTTCTGGAGAGTTTTAACAAGAGACACAGGTTTTTCAAAAATAGCTTACAATAAAATTACAGGAAAAATAGGTGGTGCATATTCTATATCACCGTCATCTGTCAGTGATATTTCATATTTTTCATATTTAATTGAACATGGAGATTTAGAAGACTTTAATGAAGAATTTATAGAAATTCACCCATCAACAAATGTTTTCCAACACCTAATTAATGCAATTCATTAAAAAATAAGACGAATAAACTATAACAAGAAAAAAGATAAAAAATAAAAATAATAAAGAAAAAAACATTTAATTTTTTATTATATTATAAATAATATTAGCTATTTTTGAAGATGAATTAACCACTTCTTGACGATACTTATTAGAACACTCTCTCATTTTATTTAAATTATTTATTTGAGTAATAATAGTTTGATTTAAATCTTCTAAATCAGATTCTATAACTGCACCGGGGAAAATAGCTTCAATATTATGATATCTTCCATATTTCACCCTATTTAATGCAATGATAGGAAGTCCTAAAGCTATTGCTTCTTGAACCATTACTCCATCATCTGTTAAAATAGCCAAGTCAATAATTTCATATAAATCATTAAGCCAATCAATATAAGAAAGATTAATAATATTGTTTTCTTCTAAATATTTATTATATTCTTCTTTCAAAGGATATCCTACAACAATTATATTAAAATCATTTGTAAACTTAGAAAAGTCATTTACTCCTTTTGCCATCATTTCAAAAAGAGAAGAACCAGAAGAAAAGAGAATGGTTTTTTTGTTTTTATCAAATTTATCTGGTAAATTTAAAAGTGCATTTTCTTTATTTCCTTTAAATTCTTTTATTTTTAATGGATAAAATGATTTGAATACTTTTTTTCCTTTAACATTAAAAAATTCATTAGAATCATTGCTAGATATAGGATTAGAATTAGAATGCATATCATTATTATAAAGAGGAGATTCAGTTAGAGCTATTACTGAATTAAATTTTAAAGACAATTTACTGTCAACTGGAGTGTTAACAATTGAAATAGCTGGAGTTCTAGATATTTTTGAAGCTATTGAAGCTAAAACTGCTCCACCACCAATTATACCAACTACAATATCAGGTTTAAGTCTTTTTATTAAAAATATCCCTTTAAATATGGCTTTAACTAATTTTAATCCTGCAATTAGCTTAGTTTTTTTAGTAGAAGCATGACCACCTGATTGAGGAATATTTGTCCTATACCAGCTAAGGTTATTTTTTTTAAAAAGTAGTCCTGGAGCTTTAGAGTCTAAAGCAAATTCTACTTCAAAACCTAGTTTATTAAGAGCTTCAGCAGTATTTAATCCAATTACTGCATCACCACCCATTCCTCTTCCAGTGACAATTAATAGAGCTTTCATTTTAGTCATCTATAAACCAATCAATATTAAAAATAAAAAAAAGTCATTTAATCCAATTAAAAACGTTTTTATTTCTTTCAGGTCCATTAGAATTAGGTTTTACTTTATATCCTAAAGAAACACCATATAATGGAATATAATTTTCTGGAATATTTAACTTTGAGATATTTTTTTCATCTTCAAAATACCATGCAACTAATCCTAACCAACAGGAGCCTATATCTAAGGCCTCTGCAGCAAGAAGCATATTTTGAGTAGCGGCACCACAATCAGCTTCTATATTAGATCCTCCTTTTTTACCAGAAACTATTACTAAAGTAGGAGCATTATGAGTAATATTTCTATTAGAATTACCAATCATTTCAAAGAATTCATCTCCAGAATTCTTCATTAACTCGCGAGAAACCTCATCAATTTCAATAAGAAGATCTTTATCTTGAATGACAGTAAAATGCCAAGGTTGTTCTGCTCTTGCAGTAGGAGCCATTATTGCAGCATTTAATATCTTATTTAATTCATCATCTGTAAGTTGTTCTTCTTTATATTCTCTTATGCTTCTACGATTATTTATTGCTTCAAATACATCAGCCATTTTATCAATTCCATATAATTAAGTAATCTAATTTAAAATTTTAATATCTTCAATAATTTAATATTTTCAATACCTTAATATTTTCAATAAGTTAATTTAATCAATAAGTTAATTTAATCAATACATTTTATATTTTCAACAAATTACTATTTTATAAATATATACTTTCTTTATTTATTTATAATTTTTTAAAGAATTTTTATTTAAAAAAAATAAAACAAATCTAAAAATAAAAATAATTTTATTAAAAAAGTAAAAAAAGTTGAAAAAATTGGAAAAATATGAAAAATTGTTAAAAAAAATAAAAAAACAAACAAACATGAAAATATGAAAAATTACAAATCACCTAATAATTGTCGAAAAAACTTGTTTTTTTGTATTTATCCCTAATTGCAAGAGTATTGTTTTTTGCATAAGGATTATATACAAGCCGTCTAAATCCTAGAATAATTAAAATAGGGTTTTTAACAATAAGTTGAGTATCTTTAAAAATTATTTTTCTAATTAAATCTCCTAAACCCCCTCCTGTTATAACATCCATTAAATAGTCCCCAAATTTAGGATAAGGGATTTTTAATTTTCTAGCAAAAAAAACTTTCAGGTTGTTTTTTCTGATAATAACTATTAAACAGCAAGTAATAAATGAAAGAATTAAAACTGCCCAAAATCCACCTAAGGCATAAAAAGTTATACCTAATGCTACTGCAAACGCATGATTTCCTACTTCTCCCATCATGATCATTCCAAAGAAGTCTAAAATACAGTATCCTAGACAAGCCGCTAATAAAATTGCAGGAATATAAACTGGAGGAATTATAAAATCTAAAACATGCATAGAAGGAGTTTGAAGCATTATCATAGCTGCTAAAGATAAAAATGACATTAATATAGCAACTACAGATGCTGAACCTGGTTGCATATCAGCAATGTTTAAAGGCTGAATTAAAAATGCGATTATAACTGCAGAAAGACCTATAAGAGGATAACCAACTATCATAATTGCCAATATTCCTATTCCTCTTAAAAGTTGACCCCATTCAATCGGCAAATCATATATTCTACGTCGTCCAATTAAATCATCACAAAATGCTAATATTGTAATAATGAGAACTAAATTATTAAATGGATATGGAATAAAAAATATTAATAAAATAGCTGGAACTAAACCAAGTCCCCTAGGGGTTCCCAACGGAAATAAATTTAACTTATCTAAGAAATTATCAATACCTAAATCAAATCGAGGGGTTCTCCCCCGCACATCAGTGTATAAATTACTTAAATAAATACGTTTAAGAATGTTTTGATTATTTAAAAATGTTAGAAGAACAAATAAAAAAGCTGTACCTATCAATGAATATACAAAGACATTGAAAATTTCTGATTGTATCATATAACCCCCTAAATAAAAATATTTATTATTAACTAAATAAAATATTATTATTAATATTAATAAATATATTCTTAAAAAAAATAACAACAGAATTATAAAAAAAACTAAGCAAAAAAAAACTAAATCAAAAAACTAAATCAAAAAAACCATCCTAATTCTTATAAGTTATAACTATTTAAGTAAAATTAGATTTTTTTAATATATAAATGTATGTGATAAGTATTTAATGATAAATATTATTATAAAATCATTATCAAAAGGTGTTCATAAACATTTCTTAAAAAAAAGTAGATATTTTCTAATAAATTGAGAAATTAAAAAATAATAGAAAAAATTATAAAAATTAAATAGTTTTAAGTGAAAATATTCATGTTGAATATCTTAAAATTGCTCCTATACCTCCTAAAGAATCTAATTGTTTTCCTCCATCATGTTCACTACTAATAATCACTATATTTCCACCCATATTCTCAACAATATCCATAATTTCTTGATATTCACTATTTTTAACTAATTTATCCAAAATAAGTAATTTTTTAACTGCACCACTATTAGACGCTTCAAAACTTTCTTTTTTACCATAAGCCACACTATTTTTTCCTTTAGCTATTTCTTCTAATAATTCTTCAACTGCTGAAATCTCTATTGCAACAATGTTTTCTGATTTAATTTGTTCTAATTTTCCATTTTTTAAAATTTCTTGAATACCTACCCTTCCACCAGATCCAGTAGATTCAATAATAGACTTTTTAGCTATTTCTGGATATTTATTACTTAAAAATGAGAAAAAATTGTTTTTTTCAAAACCTGGACCAACAATAGCTATTGTGTTTATTTCATTAAACCTTAAAATAGCATCAACAATAGATTTATAAAAATTTTCAATGTCTTTCCCTCTATTTTTATCAACAATCCTTTTTCCAGAAATATTTCCAATGATTGGTCCATAATATTCTAATCCAAATTGTCTAAGTAATCCTAGCTCTGCTGTGTCATCATCAACAGAAACAACTAAAGCTTGAAGTTTTTTTGATGATTCAATTGCTTTTTCTAATCTTTTTAAATCCCATCGTGACCATTTATCTTTAACAATGCCAATTGAGTTATTTAACTTAACTTCAATAGAATGGCTTGAGTTTAAAGGAATCAAATCTTCTGGACCCTTTTCTATTAATCCTGTAACTCTTAGTTTTCCTGTAAAAATATGAAAATTAACTGATTGAACTCTTATTCCTAAATGAAATGTTTTTTTAACCCCCCTATCACTTCTTAGTTTATCTCCAGTGGTATCTTGAATTCTTCGAACTGTTACTGCTGAAACATAGTCATTTTTATGAATAATATGGGATAAATGCCATAAATCATCCAATGTTTCTGGAATCAAGCTAATTTTTCCGATTTTTTTATTTTCTTTAATAATTCTCATTTTATCAATAGATATTTTTAATTAAAAATATTATTACTAACAGCATATCAAATATGCAACATAAAACTATATATTTATTTACACAATAATGTTTTAATTTTGATTTTAATATAGTGGAATTTTTTATATATTAATTATTATCTTTTTGCTTTTGAAGTCTAAATATGAATAATTTGCCTAATCGTGGCTTTTTATTCAAATCTGCCTAAATAGGTAAATTTTTGGGAAATTCATTGTTTCTTGCAAGATCAGTCTTTGTAATGAATATAATAATTATAAAATAAGAATTATTAGCTTTCCTTTTTGTTTTATATATTATATTGATGAAAATTTTCTCTTTTTTGGATAGGAAATTCTATTTGTTTTCATCTTTTTTGTTCATGTTTTGCTTTTTTATTATAAATTAAAATATTTGCTTTTTTATTTATATATATTTTTCTATTTGATTTATTTAGGAACTTATTTATACATAGATAATTAATTTATTGATTAGTTGAGAACATTTTTTTGTTTTCATTTTTTAATTTTTAATTGGTTGTATTTTTTTCTCAGCTATTTCTTTTAAAAAATATTATTATAAGTGATTTAAATGGATGTAATTAATTTTAACATACAAAAATTCGTACACAGGGGGGGGGGGTGAGAGCTGGAATTTTTCTTTTAATTTTAGTATTTTTGCTTTCCCTTTCTTTCTCTGCAACTTCAGCAAGTAATATTGCTGTTAGTGGAGATTCTTTTGACGATATAAACAATGCTATTACTACTGCTAATTCTGGAGATTTTATTCAACTAGGTTCAAACACTTTTAAAAGTAATGGTTCGGGAATTAGAATAACTACGGAAAATTTAACTTTTATTGGTGCTTCCCCTAATAACCCTGCAACAGTATCTGGAGAAAATATCAGCAGAATTTTCTTGATTAATGCAACAACCACCACGTTTAAATACATTAACTTTATCAATGGTAATGGTAATGGCACTACGGGAACAGCCATTCTCACTTATTCTAAAATTATTGTTGAAAACTGCACTTTTTCAGATAACATTGGAGAAAGCGGAGCAACCA
>NZ_LWMV01000073.1 GCF_001639295.1 Methanobrevibacter curvatus
GAAATAAATGAATATGAAAGTTTTTAAAAAATATCATTAATTATAAACTTTATTTTTAGGACTATAATAACATATTTATTTTAGAATTAAATACTTTTGAATATATTCATAACCTAAGTAAATATTGTTTGAGATATCCTATCCTAGAAATATTAACTAAAAAATAAAGAAAAATCACAAGATTCAATTATCACAAAAACCCCAAGTAAAAAAGATATAAAAAAAAAAGAAAAAAATAAAAAGAAAAAATTGCTAATTTAAAAAACTAAAAATATGTTTTTGGAAAAACTCTTATCTACTCACATTTTTTGAATTAAAAAGTTTTAATATTGATTAAATAGCAGATATTAATATGATACCTCTTCTAATCTAATACAATTCAAATGCTTAGGTTATTTTGCTGACTACAATTGTCTTCTTTTTTTGAGAATAAAATAATACTTTCAAAATACTCTCATATGAAATTAAAAATAACAATAATGATATTAATAATAACATTAATAAGAATGATATTAATAATAACATTAATAAGAATGATATTAATAATAACATTAATAAGAATGATATTGATAATAACAATAGAATTAAACTAAATTAAATGAATTTAAATGTCTTTAGGTAACTTTGAATAGCTTACAATCATTTCTTCTAATGTGTTATCTGAATTTAAATTCCTTATTAATTTTTGTGCAGGATTATCCAAAATTTTTGCTCTTTCATAAAGGGGTTTTAAAAATTCTTCTTCATTGTTTTTTCTTGATTTTAAGCCATCACTTGCTAAATCTAAGACTTTTTTTAATAGTTTTTTGAGATTTTCTTGGTTCACCCATGCAGGAATATCTGCTTTGATAAAAAGTTCCCTTAAATCACTTGAAGAATACCCTTGATTATAAATTGTGGTGTCATTGTCTAATAGCTCATTAAGTTCTTTTACTTTAGTAATTAAACCTAAGTGAAATGCAGGAACAGTTAAACTATCTTCTACTGGTTGACAGCATACACTTCTAAATTCTATTGTTCCTCTAAAAGTAATGTCTTCAAATTTAAATGTTCTAAAATATTTAAAATCATTTAATTCAGGTTTAAATTTGATTTTTTTATATTTTCCATCATTGTAATATTCTCCAATGATTTCTTTTTTGTTAAAGTAGTCAGAAATTAATGTTGGAGTAAAATTAATGTATTTATTTCCTCTTTCACAGCAGTATATACTCAAATCAAGCATATACTCTAAAAACTCATTAATATCTTTAGGTATAGGATCATACATACCCACATTTTTCTTGTTGTAGCCTTGCATACTTTTTTCCCATAACATGTCTCTACTACAAATAAGATCCATATTTTCAGGGTATAAAATAGAGTTAGAAAATAAAATAGCTTTAATTGGCTCGAGCTTAGAAAAAGCAGTTATTGTTTCAATTAGATTATTGTAATCAACATCAATTTGTACCTGTGATGCACTTGTAAACATTCCATACTCTGGTAGCTTATGAAATTCTTTTTGGTTGGAAAATTTAGGATATGTGGAAAGATGATGATAAAGCATTCTATATCTTCCATTTGGTATAGGTACAAGGTTGTTGTAGTTCCTATAAGGATTAACACCAAAACCAGATAGAATGTGATTTTCTTCATTTAAAATTTCTTGAATAAACAAATAATATTCTTTAAATCTCTTGTATACATTATAAATTTTCTTTTCTTTACCAAAAGAAAATTCTATGTTGTTGTATGAGCAGTCATAAGTGTATATATCCCCATTTAAATTATTTTCAAGGGTAGAAATATTTCCATCTTCATCAATGGATTTTACTTCAAAATCAAACTTATCTTTAAAAAGTTTAGTTAGTTTATGAACCAAATCAAAGCTTACTGGGTTTTTCTTAAGGTTAATAATAGGTAGTTCTATTTCAACACCTATAAAAACCTCTCTTTTTGATTTTGTAGGCTCTATGAACCTATTGTAAATAAGTTTTTTCACATCCTCTCTATCCATGACTTTTGAATTCATAGTTTAATTCCTTGTACTTCTTAATCACCGGTTTTAATACAGTTAAGAATATATTATTTCATTACTTATTTAAAAATAAACTAATAAGGAAATTATTCAAAAAATTACTAAATAAATTACTTAAATAAATTACTTAAATAAATTATTCATTCAAAATATATTTTATATAACAATTGTTAAAAACTTTACTATTTTATTTGATAATTTAAATTCAAAAAAATAAAAAATATTTAAAATAATATTAAAAAAT
>NZ_LWMV01000074.1 GCF_001639295.1 Methanobrevibacter curvatus
TAAAATAGTACTACCAGTCACATTAGACTTCTTAGTAATACTAAGATTCACAGTAGGAACAACAGTAATATTACCAGAATCAGAAGTATTAGCAGAAGTATCACCAGTATTATTCTCAACAAGACCAGTAACACTAACAGTGTTTGTAATATTACCAATACCATTAAGCCTCACAACAATAGTTAAAACAGCACTACTACCATTAGCCAAAGAACCAATAATCCACTTACCAGTACCATTATCATAAGAAACACTATTAGTCAAAGTAGAATTAACATAAATCAACCGATTATCTAAAACATCACTAAGCTCTAAACCAGTGGCAGTATTCGGACCAAAATTAGTCACATTAACAACATAAGAAATAAATGCACCATTTAAAACATTACCACTCACATTGGACTTTTTAGTAATACTAAGGTTTACAGTAGAAACAGCAGTAAAACTAGCAGATTTATAAGTGTCATCTGGATCAGCAAGATTAACCTCATTAATAGCAGTTACATTAGCAGTATTATTAATAAGACCTACACCATTAATCCTAGCAACAATTGTTAAAGTCACAGGAACACCAATATACAAATCATCAATAACCCACAAACCACTAACAGGATTATAATCACCAGCAGCAGAACGAGTACTATTAATATATATAAGTCTAGAATCTAACAAATCACTTACACGTACACCAGTAGCATTATTAGGACCAGAATTATTTACAGTAACAACATAAGTAACTAAACCACCATTTAAAACAGTACCAGAAACATTAGCTATTTTACTAGAAACACTCACATTAGCTTGATTAGAAGAACCAACAAAAACAAAACTCTCATTCTCACCAATATTAATTTGATCAACAGAACTAACATTAACCTCATTAACAAGACCACCAGTAGTATTAGCCTGAGCAACAATCACCAAAACAACAGACTCACCAACATTTAAACTAGAAATAGTCCACAAACCACTAACATTATTATAAGAAGCACTAGAAGCATTAATAAATACTAATGAACCAGCAGACAAAACATCCAACATAATAAGATTAGTAGCAACATCAGGACCATAATTAGTCACATTAAGAGTAAATGTAATATAACCTAAATAGCTAGTCGCAGTAACATTAGCAGTTTTACTAACAGTTAAATTAATAACAGGATCACCACGAAGATCCAACTCAACAGTATAACCATCAGCAGAAACAGTTAAATTATTAAAGAAACTAGAACCATTAACATAACCACTACGATTATAATCACTACCATCATAATTAGTAACATTACTATACAACAAATTAGTAGAATTCCTTAACTGAACACTAATGTCAAAATTAGGCAACAATTGAGTATTAGCAGGTAAACTACCATCATTTAAAACAAATCTATGACCAATAGTCACAGTACCAGGCAACAAACTTCTACTAGTATTAGTATAAACCACATACCTATTGTTAAAAACATAAAACAACTCTAAAACATAATACAAAGAATTATTCAAATTAACACCATTATTATAAATCAAACTAGTAATATTATTGTTACCCCACCAATTATACTTAACATCAGCATTCTGACCAGTATAATACAAACTATAAGAACCAGAATTATTATTACCAACAATTCTATTATAGTTAATATTTACACCAGAAGTTGCAGTAGTACCAATATAAATACCACCAGTATTGTTTAAAATATTAGAACTTGTAACTTGACTACCGCTTTTACCTAAGTATATAGCATATCCACTATTTCTAGTAAAAGTAGATGAATTAATATTGGCATAACCATGAGCAGAAATAGCTCCACCACGAGTAATAGCATTGTTATTATCAAAACCAGAAGTATTAACATATAAATAGCTGTTATCCTCAGTATAAATAGCTCCACCTTCAGATTTTGCATTATTGTTAGCAAAAGTATTATTTAAAGCATTAAAAGTACTACCAGCACTAACATAAACAGCACCACCATTAATCTCACTACCATTTACATAAGTAATATTCCTAGATGTAACATTACTATTACCACCAACAAGGAAACCACTTCTAACACCATTAGAACCATCAAAGACAACAGCACCACCTAAACTGGTATAACCAAGGAAAGTAGCATTATCATTAACATTTTGATTCACATTCAAACTACCAGCATAAAGACCAGGAGCAATATGAACAGTAAAATTATTCCAACCTTGAGAATCAGCAATACCTAAAGCACCAGCAATAGACTTAAGAGCAGTAGTCCAATTAATACCTAAGA
>NZ_LWMV01000075.1 GCF_001639295.1 Methanobrevibacter curvatus
TAAAATAGTACTACCAGTCACATTAGACTTCTTAGTAATACTAAGATTCACAGTAGGAACAACAGTAATATTACCAGAATCAGAAGTATTAGCAGAAGTATCACCAGTATTATTCTCAACAAGACCAATAACACTAACAGTGTTTGTAATATTACCAATACCATTAAGCCTCACAACAATAGTTAAAATAGCACTACTACCATTAGCCAAAGAACCAATAATCCACTTACCAGTACCATTATCATAAGAAACACTATTAGTCAAAGTAGAATTAACATAAATCAATCGACTATCTAAAACATCAGTAAGCTCTAAACCAGTAGCAGTGTTCGGACCAAAATTAGTCACATTAACAACATAAGAAATAAATGCACCATTTAAAACATTACCACTCACATTGGACTTCTTAGTAATACTAAGGTTTACAGTAGAAACAGCAGTAAAACTAGCAAATTTGTAAGTATCATCTGGATCAGCAAGATTAACTTCATTAATAGCAGTTACATTAGCAGTGTTATTAATAAGGCCTACACCATTAATTCTAGCAACAATTGTTAAAGTCACAGGAACACCAATATACAAATTATCAATAACCCACAAGCCAGTAACAGAATTATAATCTCCAGCAGCAGAACGATTACTAGTAATATATATAAGTCTAGAATCTAATAAATCACTTACACGTACACCAGTAGCATTGTTAGGACCAGAATTATTTACAGTAACAACATAAGTAACTAAACCACCATTTAAAACAGTACCAGAAACATTAGCTATTTTACTAGAAATACTCACATTAGCTTGATTAGAAGAACCAACAAAAACAAAACTTTCATATTCACCAATATTAGTTTGATCAACAGAACTAACATTAACCTCATTAACAAGACCACCAGTAGTAGTAGCCTGAGCAACAATCACCAAAACAGCAGACTCACCAACATTTAAAGTAGGAATAGTCCATAAACCATTAGCTGAATTGTAAGAAGCATTAGAAGCATTGATAAATATTAATGAACCAGCAGATAAAACATCCAACATAACAAGATTAGTAGCAATATCAGGGCCATAGTTAGTCACATTAAGAGTAAATGTAATATAGCCTAAATAGTTAGTTGCAGTAACATTAGCAGTTTTACTAACAGTTAAATTAATAACAGGAGTACCACGAAGAGTCAACTCAACAGTATAACCATCAGCAGAAACATTTAAATTATTAAAGAAACTAGAACCATTAACATAACCACTACGATTATAATCACTGCCATCATAATTAGTAACATTACTATACAACAAATTAGTAGAATTCCTTAACTGAACACCAATATTAAAATCAGGCAACAAGTTAGTATTAGCAGGTAAACTACCATCATTTAAAACAAACCTATGACCAATAGTCACAGCACCAGGTGATAAATTTCTATTAGTATTAGTATAAACTACATATCTATTGTTAAAAACATAAAACAACTCTAAAACATAATATAAATAGTTATCCAAATTAACACCATTATTATAAATTAAACTAGTAATATTATTGTTACCCCACCAATTATACTTAACATCAGTATTCTGACCATTATAATTCAAACTATAAGAACCAGAATTATTGCTACCAACAATTCTATTATAATTGATTTTAACACCAGAAGTTGCAGTATCAATATAAATACCACCAGTATTGTTTAAGATGTTAGAGCTTGTAATTTGACTGTTACTTTTACCTAAGTATATTGCATATCCATTATTTCTAGTAAAAGTAGAGGAATTAATATTAGCATAACCATGAGCAGAAATAGCTCCACCACGAGTAGCACGGTTATTATCAAAAACAGAAGTATTAACATATAAAAAACTGTTATCCACAGTATAAATAGCTCCACCTTCAGATTTTGCACTATTATTAGCAAAAGTATTATTTAGAGCATTAAAAGTACTACCAGCACTAACATAAACAGCCCCACCTAGATCCTCACTACCATTTACATAAGTAATGTTTCTAGAGGTAACATTACTATTGCCACCAACAATGAAACCACTTCTTACAGAGTTAGCACCATCAAAGACAACAGCACCACCTAAACTGGTATAACCAAGGAAAGTAGCATTATCATTAACATTTTGATTAACATTCAAACTACCAGCATAAAGACCAGGAGCAATATGAACAGTAAAATTATTCCAACCTTGAGAATCAGCAATACCTAAAGCACCAGCAATAGACTTAAGAGCAGTAGTCCAATTAATACCTAAGA
>NZ_LWMV01000076.1 GCF_001639295.1 Methanobrevibacter curvatus
TTACTACGGAAATAAAAAGAAATTAGATTAAAAAAGATTTGATTAAAAGATTTGATTAAAGAAATTATATTAAAATGAAGCTGGATTAAAAATGAATAAATAATTAAATTTAAGTAATTAAATTTAAGTAACTAAATTTAAAAAATTAAGTTTAAATAATTTTAAAAAATCAAATTTTATATATTTTATATATTTTTAAATATTTTAAATATTTTTGTTATTTTTATATATTTTATACAATTTTATAGAAAAAATTATTTAAGAAAAAAAATAAATCTATATATATGAATGAAGTCAAATTTCAATACATTGGAAAAATTAAAAGCCCATTTAATGATTTAGAAGGTATGCCAATACAACCTGTTGGTGCAAATGGAGTTAAAGGAGAAATACATTTAAATGAAGATATTTCAGAAGGATTAAAGGATATAACTGGATTTTCACATTTAACTTTAATATATCATCTTCATAAAGTAAATGGTTACAATTTACAGGTAAAGCCATTTTTAGATAATAATTTTCATGGAATATTTGCAACACGTTCACCTAAAAGACCTAACCCAATAGGTTTATCTGTTGTTAAATTAAACTCTGTTGAAAAAAACATTTTATATATAGAAAATGTGGATGTTTTAAATAATACTCCTCTTTTAGATATAAAACCTTATGTCCCACATTTATATGGAATAGATGAAAAAAATTTAAAAATAGGATGGTTTAAGGATAAACATCAAAATGCAATTAATAAAAAATCTGATGACAGATTTATAAATTAGTTTTTATTTACATTGTTAGAAGAACCTTTTAAAAAAAGGTTCATCAAAAGACTTTCTCAAAAAAAAACTAATTAAATAAAAGGTTTATAAGTTATCTAAAGATTATAACCTCTTTTCAATTTTTTTATATTAACCCTGTTTGCCACATATAATATATTCCTATTCTTTTGTATACCAATCAGGATAACCTTTTGTAATGTATTCGTCAATTGTCCATTTATTGTATTCTGAGCCCTCTATATAGGATGATGGGCTATGAATAGCAATCTGTAGTTTTCCATTATTGATTTGAATTTTGTACAAATCAATTTTATCTGAAAATGCTTTATTTTTGTAATCACTACTTGGATTTCCTAAATTAGTCCATGTTCCAACTATATTTGTTAATTTTACTTTACCTTTAGATGTAACTGCCCATTTTGCTGTTATATAGCTATGCCAAACATAACCATTTAAAACTCCACCAGTAGAATCTATATATGTTCCATCAGCATTGAAACGATAAGTTCCTGCAAATGCTCCTGAATAAGACCATGCTCCAACAAGTTCTTTTTCATATAAATTTAACACTCTGTTTGAGCTTGAACTTCCTTTTTTCCAGTGAGCATAAACCACCACATTTTTAGCAACCATCTTTGTTGTGGTACTTACTTTTATTCCCCCATTTTTAGTTGTGTACCAACCAGTAAATGTGTAACCAGATCGTTTTGGTGTTGGTAGAGTGCTATAAGCTTTTTTATCAGTTAATTTTTTGGTTTTTGTTGTTACAGTTCCACCATTAGGATTGAAAGTTAGTGTGTATTGTTTTTTCCACTGTGCATAGAATGTTTTGCTTGATTTAATTTTTGTTGCAGTTGTAATCTTTGTTCCGCCTGATTTTTTCGTGTACCAACCACTAAAAACATATCCTGACTTTTTCGGTGTTTTAGGAAGCTTAGCTATTTTTGCACCTTTATAGTGATTAGTTGTCACAACTTTGCTGTTAGCTATTTTACCCTCATTTGCATTCCATTTTACTTTAACTTTAGATGTTGTATCAACAGCTTGAGCTGGTGCCAAAACTGTTGTAATCATCAATATAGCTATAATAGCTATAATTAAAATGGAAATTATCTTTTTTGTTTTCATAATTCCATTCCTTTCTTTATTTTTAGAATTTTTTCTATTTTTTTCTATTCTATCTTTTTTTATTAAGATTTTTAATAATAAAACTGCCAATATTTAATATATAAAACAATAAGCAAAAAGAACCTGTATTATTTTATAAGTATAATAAATGATATTTTATCTAACTCTTTTTTAGATTAAAAATATCTGATAGTTTTATATTATATAAATATTAAAAAAGAAACATATAAACTTAACTCAAAACAAAAAGCTCTCAGAACTTTAAACAATCAAAAAAAAAAAAAAAAAAAAAAAAAAAAAAAAAAAAAAAAAAAAAAAAAAA
>NZ_LWMV01000077.1 GCF_001639295.1 Methanobrevibacter curvatus
CTATTAAAAAATTCTTAAGTAGAATGTAAAAAGATATAAAAAAACATTCTTTTATATATGCATTTCAAATTTGAAATAATTAATTATAAATAGATATTTCATATTTGAAACAATTTTATATGATAATTACTTACAAAAACTTAAAAAAAAAAAAAAAAAAAAAAAATATAAAAATATAAAAAATTTCTTCTTTATATATTCATTTTAAATTTGAAACACTATTTTATAAATAAATGTTTCAAAAATGAAACATTATATATATTAAAAAATACATACTAATATTGAAAAATAAGCAAATGTGGAGATAAAAAAATGGTTTTTGAAGAAGAATTAATTAATTATATAAATAGCCAGTATAATCAAACTGACTCTCTATTAAAAAACATTAAAAATCTTAATTATAGGCAGGAATACTGGAAAGTTAAAAAACATTTAGACGATTTTTTAAGTGGAAAAAATGTTGATGATAGATTTATTGTAATGCATGGGCTACGAGGAGTAGGTAAAACAACAATTCTTTTTCAATTGTACAGTTATCTTTTAAATGAAAAAAACATTGACAAAAAAAATATTCTTTATTTAAACATGGACGAAATTGTAAAGAAATATAAAAATGACCTTTTAGAAGTAGTTGAAAAATTCTTAAGCCAGATTCATAATACACAATTATTAACCTTAAATAAAAAAATTTTTATTTTTGTAGATGAAAGCCATTTTGACAAAGACTGGGGAGTTTCAGGTAAAATCATTTTTGATAAAACTCAAGAAATATTTTTAATATACACAGGTTCATCTTCAATAAATTTAGAAATCAATGGCGATGTTGCAAGAAGAACTTACAATGAATCCATATTTCCCAATAATTTCAATGATTACGTCTTGTTAAAAAAAAACATTCAAATAGACAACAAATTTTCAAATGTGATAAGAGATATTATCTATTTTGGTGAAGAGAAATATATAACTCAAGGAATTGAATTAGAAAAAAAGGCACATTATAATTTATTTAGTTTAGAAAATCTCCCTAAAGATGAATTTATCCATTTTTTAAAAGCTTATGGATTTCCTAATACATTAAATAGAAATGAAGAAGAAGCTTACAAAAAAACTCAAAACATTATTACACAAATAATCCAAAATGACTTTCATTCAATTAAAACCATTAGTTTTGAGACTGAAGCATATATTACACAAATAATCTCATATTTAGGTCTAACAAAATCAGGTGCAATTTCAAATCATAAAATAGCTAGCTATTTATCCATCTCTTCCAGAGAAGTAAATGAAATTTTAAAAATTCTAGAAAAAACACAGCTGATATTCAGTGTAAAACCCTATGGCGGAGGAGGAAAAATAGCTAAAAAGGCATGGAAATATTATTTTTTATCTCCATCCTTAATATCTGCAATAAATTTTGATATGGGTAGATACAGTATGGATAATAAGAAATGTTTAGGTCATCTTGCAGAAAATTATGTTGCAGCATCATTATTTAAAGTTAAGCAAACTAGATACAAGTTTATGGGAATATTTTATCCTCCAGAAAAGAAAGGATGTGATTTTTTACTTAGAACAAAATTAGATGACCTTGTTCCTATAGAGGTGGGTATAGGTAAAAAAACTAAAAGTCAACTAAAAAGAGCCATTAATAAGTATGATTGTGACTATGGGGTCTTAATATCTAACAGGTACAGTAAAATTCAAAGGCATGATGATATAATCCATATTCCCTTGCTTAGTTTTGGATTCTTATAAAATAGCTGTGCAACAATTTGAATCTAAGTTTTTAAATGTAGTTAATTAAGTTTATAAAGTTATAATAAGTTTTATTATAAAAATAAATGTAAATATTTAATAAAATCATTTGTTAATTAATATTAATAACTATTTACTAAAAATAATTATTTTTAAGACGTTTAATTTTATTATTCTTTAAAATATTTTAATTTAAATTTAACTAATTAATATGATTTGTTTACTAATTAGAAGAACATTTAAAACAAACTTTTAAAAAAAGTTCATCAAAATGTTTTATCAAAAATAAAGAAAATTAATTTAAATAAAAGTTTTTTACAAATTATAATTATTTTCAAATATTTATTTTTATAAAAACATATAT
>NZ_LWMV01000078.1 GCF_001639295.1 Methanobrevibacter curvatus
CAAGCATATCAGGAAAATGGTACGTCCAAAACTCAAAAACCAAAAAATATTCCCCTATTAAAATAAAGAAATTTCCAAGCAGCTACAAAACCACATACTATGGCAAACATACTGAAAATCTTAACACAGGTGTCAATAATAAATTAAAACCCTATGTTTTTACCACTTTAAAAATTTCCACTAAAATAAATGGAAAAACAAGCAAATACACACAAAAAGCTTATGTAGCTTCTACCACTGACATATACTACCTAACTAATGAATACAGCAAATCATTATCTAAAAAAATAAAGTCTAAGGATAGCCGTGTTCAAGTGAATAGTAGTGATATGAGAAAAGTAGTTGTATCTGTATGTAAAAATATTAGTGGAGAAATTACAGGTAAAAAGAAAATGGATAAAATTTTTGAATGGCAAGCAAAGAAGATTAAGTATCAATTTTATAAGAATAGTCATTTCAAAGCAACAGATGTTTATTGGAGAATGAACGAATGGAAGAAAGAACATGCTAATTGTGTTGACCAGTCCATATTATTGGTTTCTTTGTTGCGCACTGCTGGTGTTCCATCATATTTCATCCATGCAGAGAAAGGAAAGTGTTATGAGAAATATGGGCATGTATATGTAAAAGCATATGAAAGCAATACAAAACAAACAATACTAGATACAACTGCTAGTGACAAATCTGGTAGACCTCCTGGATGGAGTGGTAGTGGTGCTGGAACTTCTCATACAAATGGTATATTATATTCTCACACTTGTAAAAAAGAGAATCAGTATCACCATAGCTCGTAATTCATAATTTGAAAATAGTAAAATAATAAATAATATAAAAGGTGTTTTTTATGTTTAAAAAAATAATTGTCATACTTTTAACTATAATTTTCTTAGGAATGTTTGTTGCTTCTGCTAGTGCTACAACTTACACAGTTAGTAACTCTACAGATGTAACTACCATTAACAAAATGATTAGCGGTAAAATACCAATAAAAAACAACAACTTCATTAAAAATGGCGATGTTGTTAAATTCAAACCAGGAAACTACAAAAACCTGCAACTCATTGTTAAAAAAAGCATTACAATAACCAAAACCAATAAAAAAGCTAAAGTTACCTTCATTGGCAACAATACAGGAACTGCCATAAACTTAACCAACAAAAATAAAAAAGTCAACATCAATAACATTAAAATAAGAAACTATAAATATGGAATCTCTGGCATAATCAATTCAGCAAAAATAACCAAAATGACTTTTTATAAAAACTCCTTCAAAGGAATTTCTATCAAAGGATCCAAACTCAAAATAACCCACAACAAATTCTCTGAAAATGAAATAAGCATCACTGTACGTGGAAAAAACAACATCATATCCTCTAACAAAATAAATAAACGTGGAAGTTATTCTCCATTAATTCTTATTAATGGAAACAATAATTTGATAAGTTACAATAAAATTAAAGCCCCAGAATCCTATGCAATTACAGTCAATGGAAATAAGAATAAAATTAACAAAAATACAGTTTATAGAGGTAGGAATGGTATTGATGTTAGAGGGGATAGAAACTTAATATCCTACAACAAAGTCAATTACATAGACTCATATGATGGTATTTATATTTATGGCAAATATTCCACTGTTAAATACAATAATGTTAAAAATTCTGCACGTGGTTTAAATATATGGGGAGAAAAAAATACAGCTTCTTACAACAAATTTTATAAAAACGAAATTGGAATTAAATATTTTGAAGGAAATAAACTTTTTAAAAATAAATTTAAAGACAATAAAAAAAATATAAAACTAGATGACAAAGGCAATTACGAACTATATTATTAATAAAAAATTTACTTTATGAATCAAGAATATCTCATATATACCATATTCTAAGGCATATAGTATAGCTGACTAGTATAAAAGTGGGGATGACCAGAACATGACTTATATGAAATATAAAGGCTATGAGTATGATAAAGGTGAATTATATTGGAACTTTGGCACATATTTTAAAAAAATTAATGAATGGTTAGGAACATTTCGTGTAAAAGATGCTACAGGTAGAATATATTTAGACTAATTAAACCAGTAAATTTA
>NZ_LWMV01000079.1 GCF_001639295.1 Methanobrevibacter curvatus
CACAATAAAAAGCCTCAAAAAACCTAAAAGAGTATATTCAACAAAAAATAGAACTAATAACAGAAAAAGCTTATAAAAACAACAAGATTAAAAAATGAATAAAAAAAATTAAAAAATTCTTAAGTTGATAGCAGTGATATTTTTCATGAAAAAAATAAATAAAAAAATAAATAATTTTTTTCTATATTGTAGATAAAATAAAATTATACAATAGAAAATTTAGTACATTGCGACCAATTAAAATTAAAAAAATAATAAAAAAAAGAATTGTTGCAAAAATATAAAAAATATAAAAAAAATAAAAAAAAGATATAAAATGTCCAATGCTGTAAACTTAAGAAAATTTTTTAAAAACTAATGTTGTAATTTATTTTTTAGGTGCACTTTTATTAATGTTAGATATTTATTATGTTTTTTCTTAATATTTATTTAGTTTAATTACCCCATACTTTTATTAATTCATGGGTTTTTAATTTATTAATTTAAATTTTTTATAATTTAGAAAAGTATTTATGTTTTTAAATCTAAATATATAGTTAGTTTAAATGGATTATTTTAGATTTTTATTTTAAATAAAGTAAAAACAAATAAAGTTTGGAGATTGCTAATATGCAAAAATTACCTATTGGAACTCAATCATTTTCTATATTACGAAATGAAAATTACCTGTATGTAGATAAAACACCAGAAATACATAAAATGATAAACAATGGCAGAGTGTACTTTCTATCTCGCCCAAGAAGATTTGGAAAATCCCTTTTAGTCAGTACATTAGAAGAGTTATTTTCAGCAAATAAAGAGTTATTTAAAGACTTATATATCTATGACAAGTGGGATTGGAATAAGAAATACCCTGTGATTAAAATAGACTTTGGATCTATGGCTTATAAAAATTCAAAACAATTAGAAGATTCTTTATTTGATTTTTTAGATGATACTTCTGAAGATTTTGAAGTGGAACTAAAAAGAAAAACTTTACCACAAAGATTTGGAGAACTAATTAAAAAAATTAATAAAAAAGTCAAACAAAAAGTTGTAATTTTAATTGACGAATATGATAAACCTATTATAGACAATATAACAAATTTTAAAATAGCTGAGGACAATAGAAAAACTTTAAATAATTTTTATCAATCTCTAAAAGCTAACGATGAATTCATAAAATTCATTTTCATAACTGGAATATCCAAATTCTCATCAACATCTATCTTTTCAGGACTAAACAACCCCAAAGACATTACACTAAGTAAAAATTACACCAAAATTTGTGGCTACACACACAAAGAACTCGAATACTATTTTAAAGATCAAATTGAAAACTTAGCCAATGAAGAATCCCTTAGCTATAAAGAAACAATAGCTAAAATTGAGTATTGGTATGATGGTTACACTTGGGACGGTAAAAACAAAATATACAATCCTTTCTCAACACTACTACTATTTGATGAGAGAAAATTTTCAAATTACTGGTTTAGTAGTGGAACACCAACATTTCTAATAGAAATACTTAAAAAAGAAAACAACCTACAACCAATTATTGAACCTATTTCTGCAATTGAAGATGATTTAGACACTTTTGAAATAGAAAATATCCAATCCACAACATTACTATTTCAAACAGGATATCTAACAATAAAAGAAATAAAAAAAAATTATGGAGATATGGAATACATATTAGATATTCCAAATTACGAAGTCAGACAGTCTCTAATCCGCAGACTTGTAATGACTTACACAAATTTAAGCACAGACAATTTAAAAGAACTAAAAAACAAAACATACACAAGCATTTTAAACAAAGATTCAAAAGGGTTCATAGAAGTTTTAGAAAGCATATATCATAGATTATCCTATCCACTAAAAGGAGACGATGAAAAATACTACCATGGAATATTCTTAGTAGCCCTATATTTACTAGGAATTGAATCACAAGGTGAAGTAACAACCTACTCAGGAAGAGCAGACACAATATTTAAAATAAAAGACAAAACAATAATCACAGAAATCAAATACTCATCAACAAAATCCACAAAAACAATAATAAAAGAAGCATTCAAACAAATAAAAGAAAAAAAAT
>NZ_LWMV01000080.1 GCF_001639295.1 Methanobrevibacter curvatus
TGTATATTAATCTACTATCTAAAACATCAGTAATAACCAAACCAGTCGCATTATCAGGACCATAGTTAGTTACATTAATAGTGTATAAAACAAGTATGCCATTTAAGACAGATCCAGACACATTAGAGGTTTTAACAACACTAATGTTCACAGTAGGAACAACAGTAATATTAGTAGTATTATCAGGAGTACTACTATTATTTCCAGTGTTGTTTTCAGTAAGATTAGTAACATTTGCAATATTCACAATACTGCCAGTACCATTTAAACGGACAAGAATATCCAAAACAATACTCTCATCATTAGCTAAAGTGTTAATATCCCAAACACCAGTACTAGCATCATAACTAGTTCCACGAGGACTAGTACTATTAATATAAATCAATCTACTATCCAAAACATCAGTAATAACCAAACCAGTCGCATTATCAGGACCAAAATTAGTCACATTAATAGTATACAAAACAAATATGCCATTTAAGACAGATCCAGATACATTAGATGTTTTAACAACACTAAGATTTACAGTAGTGACAACAGTAATATTAGTTTCATTATCAGGATTACTGCTGTTATTACCAGTGTTATTTTCAGTAACATTAGTAACATTCGCAATATTCACAATATTACCAGTACCATTTAAACGAACAAGAATATCCAAAACAATAGACTCACCATTAGCCAAACTACCAATATACCATACACCAGTACTTGCAATATAACTTGTAAATCTTGGAGATGTACTGTTAATGTATATTAATCTACTATCTAAAACATCAGTAATAACCAAACCAGTCGCATTATCAGGACCAAAATTAGTCACATTAATAGTGTACAAGATGTAAGCACCATTCAAAACATTACCAGACACATTAGAAGATTTAACAACACTAATGTTCACAGTAGGAACAACAGTAATATTAGTAGTATTATCAGGAGTACTATTATTACCAGTATTATTCTCACCAACATTAGTAACATTCGCAACATTCACAATGCTACCAGTACCATTCAAACGAACAAGAATATCTAAAACAATAGACTCACCATTAGCCAAACTACCAATATACCATACACCAGTACTTGCAATATAACTTGTAAATCTTGGAGATGTACTGTTAATGTATATTAATCTACTATCTAAAACATCAGTAATAACCAAACCAGTCGCATTATCAGGACCATAGTTAGTTACATTAATAGTGTATAAAACAAGTATGCCATTTAAGACAGATCCACTTACATTAGATGATTTAACAACACTAATGTTCACAGTAGGAACAACAGTAATATTAGTAGTATTATCAGGAGTACTACTATTATTTCCAGTGTTGTTTTCAGTAACATTAGTAACATTAGCAATATTCACAATATTACCAGTACCATTTAAACGGACAAGAATATCTAAGACAATACTCTCACCATTATCCAAAGTGTTAATATCCCAAACACCAGTACTAGCATCATAACTAGTTCCACGAGGACTAGTACTATTAATATAAATCAATCTACTATCTAAAACATCAGTAATAACCAAACCAGTCGCATTATCAGGACCAAAATTAGTCACATTAATAGTGTATAAAACAAGTATGCCATTTAAGACAGATCCAGATACATTAGATGTTTTAACAACACTAAGATTTACAGTAGTGACAACAGTAATATTAGTTTCATTATCAGGGTTACTACTATTATTACCAGTATTATTCTCAGTAACATTAGTAACATTAGCAATATTCACAATATTACCAGTACCATTTAAACGAACAAGAATATCCAAAACAATACTCTCACCATTAGCCAAATTACCAATATTCCAAACACCAGTACTTGCAATATAGCTTGTAAATCTTGGACTTGTACTGTTAATGTATATTAATCTACTATCCAAAACATCAGTAATAACCAAACCAGTCGCATTATCAGGACCAAAATTAGTCACATTAATAGTGTACAAGATGTAAGCACCATTTAAGACATTACCA
>NZ_LWMV01000081.1 GCF_001639295.1 Methanobrevibacter curvatus
GTATTAGTGACAATATCTTTATATATAAAATTCATCTTAGTATGTTTAAACACAAATTGATTTAAAAATTAATTTGGTTTATATATTTAATTCAATTGTTTAATATTTGATTTATTTTTTAAAATAAAATTTGTTTTTAATATTTTTTCAAAAAAAAAAAAAAAATGGTCGAATAAATTTTTTTATATAAAATAACTTTCTAAAAAATAAAATAAATTTTTTTATATAAATTTAAATAATTTTAAATAAGTATTAAATAAGTATTAAATAAGTTTAAATAAATTTAAATAAATTTGGAGATGTAAATATGGCATTATTTGGAAATAAAAAAATTAGTAATGAACCTGTAGACATGTTTTGTTATCAATGTTCTCAAACTGCGAATGGAACTGGATGTAATGTATCTGGAGTGTGTGGAAAAAAACCTACAATAGCTAGATTACAAGACAACTTGTTATTTGCTGTTAAAGGAATATCTGCATACAACTATCATTTAAATGAGCTTGGAGTGGAAGATGAAGAAATAAATAAATTTTTAACTCAAGGATTGTATGCAACTCTTACAAATGTAAATTTTGACCTTGAAAGTTTAGTTGGATATGCTCTTGAAGCTGGAAAAATTAATCTAAAAGTAATGGAGTTATTAAAAAAAGCTCACATAGCTAACTATGGAGAACCTAGTCCTGAAGCAGTTCAAGTAGGTTCACAAGAAGGATCTGGGATTTTAGTAACTGGACATGATTTAAAAGCACTTGAAGAGTTATTAAAACAAACTGAAGGAACAGGGGTTAATGTCTATACTCACAGTGAAATGTTACCTGCACATGGTTATCCTGAACTTAAAAAATACGATCATTTAGTGGGGCAACTTGGTGGACCTTGGTTTGATCAAAGAAAAATCTTTGATAAATACAATGTAGCGGTTCTTGCAACTTCAAATTGTATTTTAACACCAAGTGAGTCTTATAAAAATAGATTATTTACTATGGGCCCAACAAAGGTACCAGGTTCTCAAGCCATTAATGGATATGAATTTTCAGATTTAATAGCTAAAGCAAAAGAACTTGGATCCCTTGAAAACGAAGAAAAAACTACTTTAACTACTGGTTTTGGAGCAGGTGTAGTCCTTTCTCTTGCCGATAAAATTAAAGAGCTTGTTGAGGGCGAAAAAATTAGAAGATTTTTCTTAGTTGGCGGATGTGACAGTCCAATTCAAGGTACAGGATATTTTAGAGAGTTTGTAGAAAAATTACCAAATGATACAGTTGTTTTAACCTTAGGTTGTGGCAAATATAGGTTTAATGATTTAGACCTTGGAGATATTGAAGGTGTTCCAAGATTAATTGATTTAGGTCAGTGCAACGATGCAATTGTAGCTGTTGATATTGCAGTGGCTTTATGTGATTTGTTTGGTGTTGAACTCAATGATTTACCATTAACTATAGTTTGTAGTTGGATGGAACAAAAAGCAGCAGCTATTTTGTGGAGCTTGTTATATTTAGGTAAAAAAGACATAATTCTTGGTCCAATATTACCTGCATGGGCAAATGATAACATACTAAATTATTTGGTCTCTACATTTAACTTAACCCCAATTGGAAACCCAGAAGAAGACATAAAAAGAATTTTATCTTAAATTTATTTTAAGTTTACTTTAAATTTACTTTAAATTTTTTCTTTTTTCATACATTTTTTTCTTTTAAATTTTTTGGATATATATCACTTTCTTTTTTTAAAATTTTTTAAATTCTTTATTTTTGTATAACTAGGCTAAATTATCTTATTTTTTTAAAAAAATAGTATTTATTATATATTTTAATAAATAGCACTATTTAAATATTGTATTCCATATTATCAAATATTACTTGAATATAGTGATTTAAGAAATTATTGAACTTATTTATACCAAATTTAATTCTTTTTTAATTAATTATAATTAAATTTAAGGTTTAAATTCAAATAGTCTATTGATTATTAT
>NZ_LWMV01000082.1 GCF_001639295.1 Methanobrevibacter curvatus
ATTTGTTTCTCATATACATTTGTTATTCTTACTAAAGATAATTATAAATTTTTAATTTAATGTTTAGATAAGTCTATTTCTAATTTTAAAGTAATTTTTATAGTTATTTAAAATTATTATTAACTCTAAGCTCATTAAATATTTAATGGTTCTATATGAGATTTAACTGTGCGGTCTCCAAATGCAACACTAAGGAGAACAACATTGTAACCTGTGTATGGTGAGTAGTATTTTTTATCCTTAATTTGTGAGATTGCTTTATTTATCATTTTGTCTAAAGATTCAGTTAAATTGTATTTAATTTCAATAATAACTACAAGGTCATCTTTTTTAAGAACTGCATCAAGTCTACCTGTGGAAGTTAAAACTTCACCATGGATAAAAAATCCCATTAGTTTAAACCATGAAAGTAGCATAACATGATAAAAAGACTCAATTAAATCTTTTTCTTTAATATTGCCATATAATAAAGAGGGAATACTACTAATTAAATTGTTAAATGAGTTTTGTAATCCATTGTTATCTATTTTTATAATTTCATCTAAAATTTTACGAGCTAAAAAAATAACATCAACACTGTCTTCATTAGTATATTCTGTAATTATTGAAGTAAACAAGGAGTCATTAACTTCTTTATTTGGAATATCTAGTCTGTAAGATGGGAGCTCACCTATAGCAATATCTACTTCATTAATAGTTAAATAACCTGTTTGCAGCAATAATGTAGTGAAATCCAGATTTTTTAAATGAAAATTAGGAAATTCTCCCTGAATATTGTTATTAGAATTAAATAGAACATTTATATTGTTGTTACTAGTATTGTTTTTAATAAAATCTATTAAAAAAGAAGGTGTCCCACTTTCAAACCAATAATTATTAAATTGACCTTTAAAGAATAATGATAATATAGAATAAGGGTTATATACCTTGTTTTTACCATCCCATGAGTATCCATTGTACCATTTTTTAATTAAAGACAATAAATCAGAGTTGGAAATATTGTTATCTTCACTAAATTTGTTTATATGCTCTTTAAAATAATATTCTAATTCTTTTTGAGTGTAACCACAAATACAAGGATAAGTAAGAGTAATATCAGTCACATTGTTAAGACCAGAAAAGATAGACGTTTTAGAGAATTTAGTTACTCCAGTTATAAAAATAAATTGAATAAACTCCTCACTAGACTTTAAAACACCATAAAAATCTTTTAAACTCTTACGATTTTTTTCTGCTAAATCATAATCAGGGAGGTTATCAATTATAGGTTTATCATATTCATCAATTAAAACCACAATTTTATTATCATGTGTTTCACGAATTTTAAAAATTAATTCTTTAAATTTACTTTCTAAGTTAGGAGCAGAGAGTTTGATGTTAAATTCATAAGCTATCATTTCCAATGACCAATTTAAGGAAGATTCTAACTGTTCATTACTTTTACTATTTACACTCATATCTAGATGTATTATTGGATATGTTTCATTCCAATCCCACTTGCCATAAATGTATAACCCTTTAAAAAGTTTTTTGTTTCCTTTAAAAAGCTCTTTTAAAGTACTGACAAGAAGTGATTTACCAAAACGTCGAGGACGGGATAGGAAAAACTTTTTTCCAGGCTTATACATTTCATGAATAAATTTTGTTTTATCTACATATATATAACCATCTTCAATTAAATTAGGAAATGTTCCAATATCCAAAGGTAATTCTTTCATAATAATCGCTATCTTTATGTTTTAAGTATTGTTCAAGTAAATTTAATCTTTGAAAAATTTAATTACATATCATTATAAATTATATATGATTTTAATGATTAATATAATTTTCCATATTGAAATTTAAAAAAACATATAATAGCTGTGCAACAATTTGAAAATCTAATTTTCTAAATTTAACTAATTAAGTTAAAATTAGGTTTATAATGTTATAATAAATTTTATTATAAAAGTAAATATAAATATTTAATAAAAT
>NZ_LWMV01000083.1 GCF_001639295.1 Methanobrevibacter curvatus
AAATAGTAGCTATATATCATATATTAAAAACAGAAATCAAAAAAATGAATAATAAAAAATAAAAGATAAAAAAAATAAATTAAAAATTGCTTAAAAATAATTTAAAACTAATTTAAAAATAATTTAAAAATAGTTTAAAAATGTTTAAAAATGTTTAAAATAATATTATAATCTATATACTAAGTTGATTTAAGCAGGAAATAAGATTAAATGGAATCAAATTCAAAATGGATTGGATTTATAAATCCTTTATCCTCTGAAAGTCAAGAATTGTTAAGGGAAAACATAGATCTTGAGAATTTATTTGAAAACAATAAAGAATTGATAGATATTATTCTTAATATTGGGGAAGGAATATTTGATAATGATGAAAAAATTCCTAAAAATCCTGCAGAATTAGGATTAAAACGACTTGAATGGTTTTTTAGAGAAAAAAATGATAAACAACTAAAAATAAATGAATATTCCTATTTATATAATCCTCAAATTGAAAAATATGATATAATCTCATTTCACTTACTTGCACAAGCCATTGGATATAAATTCAATATTAATTCACGTGAAGTAAAATTATTTTTAGAGTCTCAAAACAGATTAATGGAAGAGCGATTAAGCCGAATTTCACCAGAGCTTAGAGAAGAGTTAATTAATAATATACTATCCCAATTATCTGATGTGACAAATCTAAAATGGACTGATTTATTATCACTTATTGAAACAAAAAAGATTTTTCTGGAAGATTTATTAATTAAAAATTCTAAAGTGATTTTAACTGAAGAGGATTTTAGAGAATATTATTATGAAGATATTAAAAATTGGGATGAAAGAAGAATTAAAATGGTTTATGAGAAAATAATAGGTAAACAAGTAAAAGATGAAATAATGAGGCAACTCATAATTACTAATACCGAAGAATATCTCAAAAAAATAAAAGAAAAGTTGAATATTATTGATATTCATCATTCAATAAAAAAATTAGGAGAGCTAATTGAAGAAATGTTAAACATATTAAATGAAAAATACTCTACTGTTTATGGAGAAATATTATCTGGAGGATTAAATGGAGAAAATTTGAAAGGTGAAAAATTAATTAAAGATGCATTCCCTCCATGTGTTTTATCTACTATTGAAGGAGTTAAATCGGGAAATAGAAATGATGCAATCGTCCTTTTCTTAACCTCATTTATCTCTTACTCTAGATTACATCCAAATGTCTTTAAATTAGATCAACATATGAATTTAAGTGATTTTGACCCAAATTTAAAAATAACATATGATGAGATATTGCCAATAATATATGAAGCTGCAGAAAATGCTGTTCCTCCACTTTTTAAAGACCAACCACAAGAAAAAATTAACATAACTTCAAAACTTGGTTTTGGAATGCACAATGAAGTAGAACTTAACCATGAAGGAGAAACCAAATGGTATACACCTATGAGTTGTGATAAAATAAAAATGCATTTGAGTAATCTATGTCACCCTGATAAGATTTGCAAAAAAATTGGAAACCCCATTACATATTATTCATACAAAAAATGGTTACTTCAAAGAGATGGCAACTCAAATTCTAAAAATAACGAGGCAAATAAAAAGAAATAGACCATATAAAAAAAATAGGTCATATAAAAAGAATTATTTATAAATATAAAAAATGGATGAATATAAATAAATACAATTAATTTAAAAAATAAAAATAATTTAATAAGTAAAAAATATTTAATAAATAAAAAATAACCTATATATAACTTAGTATCAAATACCAAACATTAATTATATAATATATAAACGAGTGATTTTATCTTTTCTCCAGCTACTATAAAAGAAAGACGACAATATTATCGTGAAGAATGGAATGAAAAAGATTTACCTGAGTTTATAAGCGAAAATATTTGGATGAGAGAGTTTGGTTTTGATCATTATGGAAAAGGACCAAACGACAGATATAAAACATTTAAAACACCTAAACATTTAAGAATGTTTTTAAGGAGTAAAAGTCCATTTGCAGGATATATTTCTGTTGCTTTTTACAACAATCCACGTCGTCGTGACGATTGGGTTAAATCCGAGTTTGTATTTGATGTAGATGCAAAAGACATGCCAATACGCTCTTGTAATTGTGATAATGTCTGTGAAATCTGTTTAGACGAAGCTCGACAACTAGTTTTAGACTTAATAGACACATTAAAAGGAGATTTAGGGTTAAAAGACATTCATTTAATATATTCTGGAAGAGGATACCATATTAGAATATTAGATGAAATCATTATGACTGGAGAAGCAGAAGTAAGAGGAGAAATTGTAAAATACACTACTGGAGCAGAAATTCCAAAAAACTCTGTTCCTATAGGTTATACTAAATTATTTAACGAAAGAACAAAAAGAAATATTCTAAATTTAACTGGAAAAGAAATCATTGATGGTATAAATCCTAAATTGCTAAAAGACACTATAAAAAATAGAGATGTTTTAATAAACAATAACTGGGGAATATTCCAAGAAAGAATTGGTCCACGAAGATATAAAAACCTTATTAATTCATTTGCAAGAGTAAATTTAAGTTTTGTTGATGCAAAAGTATCCATTGATTTAAAAAGAATATTACGCCTTCCTAGTACTCTCCACAGTAAAGTTTCTATGAAATGTGTTGAAGTAAAAAACCCTGAAACCTTTGATCCATTTAAATCTGCTGTTCCAAAATTTGTTTATGAAAGAAAATAGTATTAACATCTATTTAAACATTAAATTTGCAATTTTTTTTCCAGAATTCGTAGTAAAAAAATTATCCAAAATATTATCCAAAGCAGATAGTGGAATGTCTTCTTCTTGGAAATTTACAATATAATCTGCTTCTATTAAAACTTTAAAATCAATGCTATCAGATATTTTAGGGTGATGGTGATTAGCAATAATAAACTTTACTCTTTCTATTGTTTCTTTATCATAATTAAATTTATTTAAAATATTTTCTGCCACAATAGGTCCGAATTTCTCTTGATGTTTCATTGTAGACTTACCATATTTATCTTCAGCAATTTTTATTCCAGTATCATGTAAAATTGATGATAAAATTGCTATTTCAGCATCTTTTTTTGGAATATTTTCTAATTCTGCTATAGTTTTTGTTAGAGAAAAAACCTTTAATGAATGAGAAATCCTTTTAATATCATTTTTAAAAAATATTATCATTTCTTCAATTATTTTTGAATACATATAATCACCACAAAAATATAAAATCTCTTTAAAAAAAAACAAACAAGTAAGAACAACTAACAAAAAGCAATAAAAATAATAAAATAATAAAGCAATAAAATAATAAAGTAATAAAGTAATAAAATAATAAAATAATAAAATAATAAAACAAAAAAATATCAAAATACTGATTTTTATCTTTTTAAATGTTGTGAAGGATTTAAATAATCATCTAAGAAAAATAAGAAATTTTCATCATTTTCTGGATTATTTTCATCTAAATTATCTAAAAATTCATTTATTGAAAATAATTTATATTCATTTAATATTGAATTCTTTAAATCTTTACCTATTTTCAATATCTTTATATTTTCTTCATTTTTAAAAATAAAATTAATTAAATCTTCAGGAGTTCTGAATTTTCTTTCTTTCTTTTGAACTAAAAACTGATTTTTTAAGAAAACATTATCCCCATGAGCCTCAATAAACTCTTCACATGCCGTTTTATAATAAATTTTAGGTCCAATATTCTCATCATATTTACTTAATCTCCAGGAATCAAATTCAATAAGAATTAATCCAATAGCTTTCTCATCACTCCAAAATGAAGTGTAAATAATTTTAAAACCAATATCTTCTAATTTATTCTTCAATGATTGTGTAGTTTTACTTATTTGCGGATATACATTATCCATAGCCATTTTTGGAAGTGAAAATGAAATTAATATTGTTTTACTTTCACGGTTGTTAAATGAATTTAAAATAAAATCTTTTGAAATGTTTTTCCTATTTAGTGGATAGAAAAAGCTTAATCTTTTATCATCATCAGAAGATAAATAATTTCTTGAAGCAAAAACAAAATCATTCATTTTTTCCAAACTTAGTGCAGCACCAACATTTCTATTTTTATCAGTTGGGTCAATTGCAATTAAAGGATCTTTAAATAATTTAAATGTTTTATGATCTTCTAAATCAATAACTCCATTATATCGCCATTTACTTGATTGAATTAAAGTATTTTTAAAGGTTTCATATTTTAAAATAAGCATTTCACACAAATAACCTGCAAAACCACCAACTTTAAATTCGCTACCATAAACTCCAATTTCTTTCATGAATTTTTTTAATAAAATAACCTCATCTTTTTGATCAGCATTTAAGTGTTTTTTTATATACTCTGTATGTAAAATTGTCCTATCAACTGCCGATTTAATCTGATCTGAGTTTTCTATATCATAACATGGAACTATGTCAACTTCCTGTCCATTTATATAAATTGTTAAGTATGGATGAGATGCATACTTTTCAACTACATCCGCATTTAATTCAATAGCTGTTTTATGAGCTAAAAATAATCCTTTTTCTTTTAAATCATCAATGGATGTATTTAATGAAAATGAAATAAATATGTCAATGTCTCCATTACCTTTAAGAAATGTTTCTTTAGCAACAGAACCAACTAGCTTAGCTTCACATATTATTTCTTCTTCTGAAGCTATTTGATTTATTTTAGAAATAATTTCATTAGATATATCTAAAATTTCATTTTTTTCTGCTTCATTTGGTTTAATTTCATTTAGAATAGCTTTATAATCCATATTACTCATTAAAATTAAAAAAAACATGCTTAATTAATTTAACTTATTGAAAAATCTTGTTTTAGATAAAAAATAAATATTAAAATTTATTTTACCTTATTTATATTTTACTTTGCTTATAATTTTATATTACTTATATTCTATTATATAATATTCTAATAAAATCATATAAATAATTTTATTAAAAAAATTTATAAATTTTTAAGTTTTTAAATATATTACAATTGTTTTAAGAGATGAATAGATTAAATATATAAACATTAAAATTAAAAAAGTGTATATTATTAATATTATTAAATTTTTTAAAAGAAGATATTGATATTTAAATATATTTTAAAGGTTGTATTTAATTGAAATATGATTTTGACAAGATAGACAATAGAAAAGATACTGGATCCATTAAATGGGATATGATGAATGAATTCTATGGAAGAGACGATTTAATTCCATTATGGATTGCTGATATGGACTTTCCAGTAGCAAAAGAGATTAAAGAAGCAATTAAAGAAAGAGCTGACCATGAATACTATGGATACAGTAAGTACAATCATACATTGAAGTCTACAATTGTAAAAAGATTTAAAGATAAATTTAATTGGGAAATAAAGCCTGAATGGATAGTAATTACTCCAGGAGTCATTCCTGCTTTACATGTAGCCATTCGATCTTTATCACAGCCAGGAGACAACATCATAATTCAAGAGCCTGTTTATCATCTATTCTTCCCTACAGTAAGAAACAGTGGCTGCCATATTGTTACAAACCCATTAAAACTTGAAAATGGAGAGTATCATATGGATTTAAATCATTTAAAAAGCTTGTTTGAAGATGAAGTGGGACATAATCCATTTTACAAACCAATTAAGGCAATTTTACTTTGTAATCCACATAATCCTATAGGAAAAGAATGGAGTAAAGAAGAACTAATTGAAGCAGGAAAAATAGCTATTAAAAATGGCTTAAAAATAGTTGTTGATGAAATTCATAGCGAGTTATTGTTTTATGGAAAACAACACACAAGTTTTGGGTCCATATCAAAAGAATTCGAACAAAATTCTATAATTAGTTTTTCTGCAACTAAAACATTTAATTTAGCAGGTTTACATGTTGGAGTAGCCATTATTCCGAATGATGATTTAAGAAAAGAATTTATTTCAACCATGGATGGAATTGTTCCAGAACCAAGTATTTTTGCATTGACAGCACTTGAAGCAAGTCTAAAACATGGTGATGAATGGCTTAATCAAGTTTTAAAATACCTTGAAGGAAATTTAGAATTATTATATGAAGAATTAAGCAATATTAATGGAATTACAGCAATAAAAGCTGATGGAACATATTTAATCTGGTTAGATTGTAGAAAATTAGGTTTATCTCATGAAGAACTTTCTGATTTCTTTATAAATAAAGCAAAAGTAGCTTTAGAAGATGGTATCCTTTTTGGTCATGGTGGAGAAGGTTTTATGAGAATCAACATTGCCATTCCAAAGTCACTGCTTAAAGAAGGACTAAAAAGAATTAAGGATGCCATTAATGAATTATAATTTATATAATTTATAATGAATTATAATTTATATAATTTATAATGAATTATAATTTATATATTTTATATATACTAATTTTTTAATTTTTTCGTATAAATTGAAAAAAGGTGTTTTATTGACTAAAAACTTATTTAAAAACATTTATAATACTCTTGATACAATAGTATATCAATGAAAACAATAGCTAAAATTGAAGAAAAAGAAATTGTAATAAATAAATCTCGATTTGTTACACGATTGTTTCCAGTAAAAGATAAAACAGAACTTAAAAAAATTATAGAAGAAATATCCACCACCCATAAAGATGCAACACACAACTGTACAGCATACATCTTAAAAAAAGAAGAAGGATCCAATGATGATGGAGAACCAGGAGGAACTGCTGGAAGACCCATGTTAAATGTCTTAAAAATGAATGAATTAAACTATGTTTTAGCTATTGTAACACGATATTTTGGCGGAATAAAGCTTGGAGCTGGAGGACTTGTGAGAGCATACTCAAAATCTGTTCAAGAAGCTTTAAATCTTGCAGAAATCATACATTTGAAGCAATGTCTAACATATAATCTATTATTTGATTACAGTAATATTAAGCAAGTGGATGATAAAATAAGAGAAAACAATATAAAAATAATTCAAAAAGATTATCACGAAAGAGTAAAATATAAAATAGCTGTTGAACAAAAATTAAATGAAGTAAAAAGCATTTTTAAAGATTTAAAAGAAAAAATATCCATTGAGTTTTTAAGAGAAGAATATTTAAAACTAGATTAAAAATCTAATTATTATTGAAATATTTAACTATTGTTGAAATTTAACCATTATTGATTAACTATTATTGAAGAATTAATATATGTCAGAAACTTAATTTTTTAAACTAATTTTTGCAGTTTATTTATATATAATCGACAAATTTTGTCCAAAAATTTGTTTGGACTATAATTTTATTAAAAAATAGAATAATAATTGAAAAATAGTATATTAATTTCATTTAAAAAAAAAAAATTATTTTATTTTAATTTAATAATATTTTATATGACTATAATTCAAAAATTTCTCTATCTGTATAAATTGATCCCTTTGAAGTTAATTTGCTTTCCTTTAGAATAATTTTATTGACTTTTATATCTCCAAATTTATGGTTTTTGAATTCATTTAAAATATCAAGAATTTCTTTCTTTTTGTTTGTTTTTTTAATACGGGCTACAGTTAAGTGTGAAGAGTATGATTTTTCTTTTTTAAACCCTAATTTATTGAATTCATTGTCAAGATTTTTGTATAATTCAATTAATGAAACATTTTCCTTAACACCAACCCAAAGTACTTTAATATAATTTTCATTAGGAAAAACTCCAGAGGAAGATATTTTTAAATTAAATGAGTTTTGATTAGGGATAATTTTTGAGATAGCTATTTTAATTTCCTTTTCTTTTTCAACATCAATGTCTCCAAAGAATTTTAATGTTAAATGAAGGTTATCTAAATTTACATATTTCAAGTTATTATCTAATTTCTTTAATTTATCTTGAAATATTTTAATTTGATTCTTAATTTCATCATCAACATCTATAGCTAAAAAAGCTCTGAATTTAGACATATTTATCTTATATTTTTTGTTTAGAATTTAATAAAAAAAAATGGAAAAAAGAGAATAAAAATAAAATAGCTAAAAATAAAATAAAAAAAAACAATAAAAAAATAATAAAAATAAAATAATAAAAATAAAATAATAATTATCAAACAAAAATAGAAAAAACTATTTTTCAATTATTGTTTCTTCAATTGCCATTCCAAAATGCCTTGCACTTTTGTCAATGTAAACTTTCACTTTATCTCCAATTTTTAAATTAGAAACTGAAATGGCTTCACCTTTATCAGATACTAAACGTATTGTTTCTGCATTTTGAAGAAGAGTTTTAATTTTGTAACCATTATATTCTGCTTCTACTAAAATAAGTGGTCTTTTTTCAATTTTTACTCTGCCAACTAAAACTGGTCTAGTTTTTCCACTTTGATCTACAGCCAATAGCTCGTCACCAGTTTCAACTTCGGATAAATATTTAGTTTTATTATTTAAACCCATTACATAAGCTTGAACAGGACCTGCATTTACTCTAAATGGTCTAGAAGCAACATATTCACTTTCTAAAGTTTCACTATGCACTAAAAACATTCCTTTAGAATAGGAACCAATTAACATTCCTTCTCCCACATTTAACATTGAAGCAGTGTCAATACAAACTCTATCACCAGAAATTAATCCTTCAATTTTAGTCACACTAGCGTTAAAAAGCTGATAATTGCTTGAACTTAAATTTTCAATTAATTTAGCCATTTTCTTTATCTGGTTAAAGTCTTCTGGCTCAAAAATTATTCCATCAACTCCTATTTCTAAAGTTTCAAGAGCTAGTTGAGCATCATCAACATTGTTAACTGCAGCAATTATTTTTACATTTTCTTTCTGCAAATCAGCAATTATATTTTCAAGAGGAATAACAGTCCAATCTTTTCCCACTAATATAATGTAATCAACTATTTTTCCTACTTTAACAGCCAATTGTTCATGATTTTTACTTAAAATTTCAATGTAAGAGACAACAATTTTACCATTACTCTTTAGCTTTTTAGCCAATGAATAATCAGAAGAATTTTCTAAATTGTCTTTTAATTGAATACTTCCATCACCTTCACCATTAAATCCAGTTAAATAAATATCTCCATCATCATTATTGGAAATTATCTTAATATCTCCTAATTTATGGATTTTATCACCATCATTTAAATCAAGAACATGATCTATTCCAGATTCAAGAGATGTTGTAATTAATTCTTTTCTTTCGATCCATGGCTTTTGGGGGCTTTTTATCCACACAAATTTATTTGACAATTTAAAACTCCTTTAATCAAATTTATTCGTAGAAAATTATTTTACATAGTTAATATTATCAATATCTTCAGCAGGTGGAGATTGAATTGTTTCTACACCCTCTTTTCCAATGGCTATTCCATTAACTGGTATAAATCCATTAGGAAGATTAAGCTCTTTGAGAAGTCCTTCTCTTTCTTCACCTAAAAATGCTAGTGTAGGAGTAACAAGATAAACTGTACCATAACCAAGTTCTGTAGCAGCCAAAATTATATTTTCAGATGCTAAAGCAGTGTTAATGTCTCCATGTCCTTCTTCAGGAGCAGATAAAAGAACTAAAACTGGAGCATTATAAAGTGGTTGATATCCTTCAATACTTGCTCTTTCAACTAAAAAATCATTACCTGAATTTTTCATACCAGTTAAAGCTAAATCATTAATTTTAGCAATTAAATTTTTATTTTGAATTACAGTTATCTGAAATTCACCTGCTTGAGGAGCTTTTTTACCAGTTTCAACAATTTTTTTTAATTCTTCTTCATTAACTTCTTCATCCAAATAGCTTCTTACACTTTTTCTATTTTCAATAACTTCAAAAACACTCATAAACTCACTTCATTATTTTAAATAAAATTATTTTACTAATTAGAAGAACCTTTAAAACAAACTTTTAAAAAAAGTTTGATCAAAATAATCCTCACTTTTCATTTAAGTAAAAGTATTTTACTAATTAGAATAACCTTTAAAACAAACTTTTAAAAAAAGTTTGATCAAAATAATCCTCACTTTTCATTTAAGTAAAAGTATTTTACTAATTAGAATAACCTTTAAAAAAAGGTTCATCAAATAAGTTTTCTCAAAAACAAAGAAAACTAACTTAAACAAAAGTTTTTTATAAATTACAAAATATTAATTTTTTATCAATTATAAACATTAATCTAAGATTTTTAATGCTTCTTTAACTTCCATATCATTATGGACTACTTCAGAAATAGCTTTTGTTATTTTGGCTGGGTCTTTTGCTTGGAAAAGGTTTCTTCCAAATGCAACACCTGCTCCACCAACTTCAAGAGAATCTTTAACCATTTCCAATAGCTCTTCATCAGTTTCTACTTTAGGTCCACCAGCTATTATCACAGGAACCAGTGCCCCATCAACAACTTCTTTAAATGATTCAGGAGACCCAGTATAATTGGTTTTAACAATATCTACACCTAATTCAGAACCAACACGTGCAGCATGTTTAACCAATTGAACATCAGTTTCATCTTTAATCTTTTGACCCCTTGGATACATCATAGCAAGAAGAGGAATACCCCAATAGCTACAAGTTTCAGCTACTTCTCCTAATTCTTGTAACATTTTACTTTCTGTATCAGAACCAATATTTACATGAACAGATACAGCATCAGCACCAAGTTGAATTGCTTTTTCAACAGATGTGACTAAAACCTTGTCGTTTGGATCTGGTGCAAGAGATGTACTTGCAGATAAGTGTATGATTAAGCCAATATCACTACCATATCCTCTATGACCTTGAGAAACAATTCCTTTATGCATTAAAACAGCATTAGCCCCGCCATTTTTAATCTCATCAATAGTTTTACTGATATTAACAATGCCTTCTACAGGACCTATGGTAACTCCATGATCCATAGGTGCAATTACAGCCCTATTGGTTTTTCTATCAATTATACGTTCTAATCTTATTTTTTTTCCTATCATAACATTTCTCCATTATTAAGAATAAACTACAATGATACTAGATAAAATAAAAATTTGATAAAATAAAAAATTTAAATTTATTTATCAAATTTAAATATATCAAATTTAAATAATTATAATCTATTAAAATCATATTTATAATTAATTTAGTACATTATATAATTTAGCATATTGTAATAATTAAAGTAATTAATTTAGTATATTTATAATGGTTAAAATTATATTTTTTATAATTTTTAAACTTAACTATTAAAATTATTAAAAAAATAAAAAATGGAAATAAAAAATATTTGTTATAAAAATGTAAAAATGTATGAAAATATGAAAATAAGGTAAAATTTAATCCATAATTATTAAAAATATATTTTTTTAAATCAATCATTGTCTTTTAAAGCATCTGTCCATAAATTAAATTCTTTTATTTGTGGAGGAATGCCACTGTTTCTTTGTGATTCAATCCACCCATTATTAGATGAAATTTCTTCAAATGTTTTTGAGCTATTTACAAAATCAATTAAACCCCTGTTTCTAATAATAGTATATTTAGGCTTAAAAGTAGATGAATAAATGTAATAGACTTTAAAAACAGTATCTGGGTGATATCCTCCGCCTAAATCTATTGATAAAATATCACAATTCTTGATTTTCCTATAAAGTTTTTCTACTATATTATGTAATCTTACATCACCACTAATAAAGTTTATATTTTTAAATTCATCCATTAATTCATCCATTGGAGCAACTGCTTCAGGAGAATTATCAATTGGAAATATTTTACCATTTTTTCCTATTTTTTCAGCTATCAATTTTGTAGTGTTTCCAATATGTGATCCTAATTCAATTACTGTGCTTCCTTCATTAATATTTTTTAACAATTCTTTTCTATATAATTTAATGTCATATGCAATGTCTATCATAAAAATCTTATTCCTTTATTGTCTATTTTAGAAATTAACAAATTGTCTAAGTTAATATTTTCAACTAAATCTTCAGGTGTTTTTGTTAAAGCAAATATAGTATTTCCTAACATTGCCATTGAAGAACCAAAATAATTAATCTTAGAGCCATTATTAACAGAATTATTATTATTATTATTATTATTATTATTATTATTATTATTATTACTATTACTATTACTATTATTACTATTACTATTGTTAAATTCATTAATTATATTAAATAATTTATCATTCATTAAATCCATCTTATTAGCAAAGTCAAAAGAAACTTTTAATAAATTAAATAATGATTTATCATTTAAAAATTTATTTAAAGCCATTAAACCTAGAGAACTTATTCTTTCAGCATATTTAGGATTTTGAATAATAGAATGTGTGTCAATTTCTCCTATTGTTTTTGTAACGACAAATAAATCATCATAAACAATATTACTGACAAATTCTTTATTTAATATTCCTGGTCTTTCTTTTATAACAATTCCCTTTGAAATCTGAGAAATAACATCACCAAGACCTGTTCCAGATTTTACTTCAATTTGATGAGCAATTTTATATAATTCAAAAGATTCAATGTTTAAATTAAAAAGATCATTTAATGAAATAAGCACACCTAAAGCAGATGCACCTGATGTTCCAAAACCACTTCCAATAGGAACTTCAATCTCTTGTTCAATAGAAAATGAAGAATTAATATTATATTTAGTTATAAAAATATTAGCAGCAGTTTTAGCAATAAAAGCATTGGGAGTATTTAATTTTCCATTTATCTTAATATTAACTTCTGGATTAAATGATTTATCTTGATTATTTTGCTTATCCAATTTAGAGAAATTTTCATAATCACAGCTATTTGTAGGTTTAGAAGTTTTTTTAGCTTTAGTAACAACTCCTTTATCTAATAAAATTCCAACTCCTGTGGATCCAGATTTAAGTGGGTTTTTATCATAATGAACTGAAAAAAAACAACTGATATTAGAAGGAACAAATACTTTAACTCTCATAATATATAAAAATTAGATTTCAAAATATAAAAACTTTTATAAACTTTTAAAAAAATATTAAATTATAAATAGTTACTTTAATCGATAGATAATGGTTACTTTAATAAATTAAATATTTAATTTACGGTTGAAAAAATGAATAAAAGGATAGATTTACACACTCATAGTATATTCAGTGATGGAGAATTGCTTCCAAGTGAACTTGCAAGAAGAGCAGATATATTAGGACATTCTGCAATAGCTATAACTGACCATGTAGATGATTCTAATTTAGACATTATTGAAAAAATAGCTAATGCAATTGATGAAATCAATGAATACTGGGATATAAAATTTATCAATGGAGTAGAAATTACACATGTTCCAATTGAAACAATAGATAGAATAGCTAAAAAAGCAAAAGATTTAGGTGCAGAAATTGTAGTTGTTCACGGAGAAACATTAGCAGAACCTGTAGTTGAAGGAACAAACTTGGAAGCTGTAAAATCAGAATATGTGGATATTTTAGCCCATCCAGGGTTAATAACAAATGAAGAATTAGCAATAGCCGTTGAAAATGATGTTTACATTGAAATAAGTGGAAGAAAAGGACATTCATTATCAAATGGTTATGTAGCAAGTTTAGGAAGAGAATTTAATGCAAAATTCTTAATAAACAGTGATGGGCATGCCCCTGGAGATTTAATGAATTTTAATAAAGCAGAACTGGTGGGTTTAGGTGCTGGGCTAAGTGAAAAAGAAGTAAAAAAAGCTTTAGTAAAAAATCCTAATGATATATTAAAAAAAATAAAAAAATAAATAAAAAAATATCTGAAATCATATAATGTTATTTCTAAACAAGACAAATGCAACTCCAGCAAGTATAAAAAGCACCATAATTGCAAAAGACATTAATCTTGACTTTTTTGATTTAGCAACTCTATTATTATATTCAATTTGACATTTATTTGAACAAGTTAATTCATCTAAAGGAATTGGAGTCCCACAAATAGGACAGTGCTTATGAACATCTACCATTTTATCACCATAAAAATTAATAAATTTTAATATAAATTTAGTATAAATTTTAATAAATTAATGATTATAAATAGTTATAATGAGTATAAATAATTAATGAGTACAAATATTAATTTTAGTATCAATTAATATTTATGAAAGCTCAACATGAAAAAAACATGAAAAATTAAGAAATGTAATTTAATGAAAAATAATTAAAAAAATAAGTTTCTTTAAACAAAAATCAGATTATTTTAGTTCCTATATCTTCACCATTAATTGCTTTAATTAAATTTTTAGAATCAAAACCATTTGCAATTACTGTTTTAAGAGATGATCTTTTAATCATTTGAATGGCTGTGGTATCAAAAAATTCATAAGTTCCAGCTTCAACATGTTTATCCTTTAAAAAATCTAACATTGCATCTGCTGTAATTTCTTTAATTAGTTGGGCATCGTCAAATTTATTAGGATCTTTATCATACATTCCATCTACAGAAGTTAAATTAACAAGCAAATCTGCATGAACATACTCAGCTAAAATAGCTCCAACAGCATCTGTACTATGAGCAGGCTCTGTACCACCCATTACAACAATACGACCATAAGCAGAAAATTCATTTGCCTCATGGAAATTATTAGGGATTTTAGGATATGCATAATCACCAAGAGCTATTGTTAACAATTTAGCATTTAAACGTGTGACTTCAATACCAATATCATCACATTGAGCTTCTCCACAATCTAAATCTCTTCCAATGCCAATATACTCTCTTGCAGGCTTTCCACCCCCTACAACAATAAATAGATTATGTTTTTCACTTAAATCTTTTAATATTTCAGAATACTCTTTAAACTTATTTGCTGAACTTTCTTTTAATAAAATGGATCCACCTAGTGCCACTACAATTTTCATTTATCTACCTCTATTAAAAAAACCTAATTTTGAGAATATTATTAAAAATTTATTAATTTATTTTATCAAAAAAAAGAAAAAAAAATTAAATTAAATTAAATTAATTATTTAACTTAATTATTAAAAAAAATTATTTGAATGAAAAATTTATATTCATTTTAAATCATTATTTAATAAGCTTAGATTATTATTTAAAATACTATTCAAAATACTTATTTTAAATATTTATTTAAACAATATTATATAAATTTATTTAAAATAATAATATATATGGAAATTAGTATTTAGTATTAAACTACTTATTCTCCATTAAATTTATATATTAAAAATCATATATATAATTACATGAATATTTGATATAAGATTTAAGAAAAAAATCAGAAATCTTAATAATAAAATAATAAAAATATCTATTTTTCTAAAAAAATAAAGGTTTAAAAAAAACCTTGTTTATAATTTCAATACCATATAAAATCCTATTTTTTTACTATTTCTAATAAAATTATTTTTAATTATCTATGCTTTTTAAAACAAATCCTTAATAGAAATATTTAAAATGGTTTTAAATAATTTTGTTATATAAAATTTAAAAATAATTCATAATCGCTAAAAAATACATAATATCAATTAAAAGGATGAAAAAATGTCTGAAATAAGTTCAAAAGAATTATACGAATTTAAAAGAACACTTAATGAGTTAAAAGAAAAAAAAGGAAGAGGAACAGAATTGGTTTCTGTTTATATTCCTCATGATAAGCAATTAAGTGATGTAGCTAAACATATGCGCGATGAATTAGGGCAAAGTGCAAATATTAAAAGTAAACAAACTCGTAAAAATGTTCAATCAGCTATTGAAGTAATAATACAAAGACTAAGGCTTTTTCCTCGAGCTCCTGAAAATGGGTTGGTTTTATTTGTTGGAATGATACCTAAAGGTGGACCAGGAACTGAAAAAATGGAAACTTATGTTTTTACTCCACCAGAAGCCATTATAACCTATACCTATCATTGTAACAGCGAATTTTATTTAGAACCTCTTCAATACATGATGGATACAAAAGAAATCTATGGCGTAACAGTTTTAGATAGAAAAGAAGCAACAATAGCTACTCTTAAAGGGAAAAGAATAGATATATTAAAACATTTAACAAGTGGAGTTCCAGGAAAACACAAAGCAGGAGGACAATCACAAAGAAGGTTTGATCGTTTAATTGATTTAGCTGCTCATGAATTTAAAAAAAGAATTGGAGATCATATGAATGATGTGCTTCTTCCAATAGAGGATTTACAAGGATTACTTATAGGTGGTCCTGGTCACACAAAAGAAGAATTTTTAAAAGGGGATTATTTAAACTACGAACTTCATGACAAAGTAATAGCTTCAATTGATACATCTTATACTGGAGAATTTGGAATCCGTGAAATCATAGATAAATCATCTGATATTTTAAGTGATATAGAAGTAATGAAAGAAAAAAAGCTTGTAGGTGACTTTTTAAAAGAGTTAATTCATGAAAATGGCTTAGCTGCTTATGGTGAAGAAGAAATTAACAAGTATCTAATTATGGGTGCAGTTGACACATTACTCATTTCAGAAGACTTAGAACATGATAGACATTATTTAAAATGTGTAAATTGTGGAAATAAAGCAGAAATAACATATAAAAGCAAAGCAGATGAATCAAAAAAGATTTGTACCCATTGTGGAGAACCAATGAAGACAACAGAAATTAAAAAAGTTATAGATCATTTTGTTGACCTTGCTGATGAATATGACACAGATGTTGAGATAATTTCAACAGAAACAGAAGAAGGTGTTCAATTACTAAAAGCATTTGGAGGCGTAGCAGCCATTTTAAGATATAGACCATAAACAAGTAAATACAAAATAAACAAGTTAAATACGAAAAATAGCAATTCAAATACAAAAAAAATAAAAAATGAAGTTAAAAAAAATAAAAAAATTCAGAATAATTAATCCAATCTATTTACATGAATTAAAGATTCAACAGGAACTCCTTCAATCTCATTTATTCCTTTTTTATCTATTAAAACAGCAACACACACAGGTGTAGCACCAAATTTATTAAGCTCAGCAATTACATCTTTAATTGTACGTCCACTTGTGATAACATCATCAACAATAATAGCTCTTTTTCCTTGAACACATGCAAAATTCTCACTAAATGTTCCATTTTTATTATCTTGCTCTTCTTCACCTTTTCTATGTTTTATTGGATGAAAAACAGCCAAAGAACTTTGGATACCTTCTTCAAATTGTAAAAAATCAGCCATCATAGTTGCAAATGGGATTCCACTAATGGCTATTCCAACAACAACATCTGCATCACCATGTTCTAAGGTCATGTCAGATAAAGCTGCAGCAACATATCTTAAACGAGAAGAGCTTCCACCTAAACGGTTTAAATTAATAGCTACATCTAATGGAGCATTCTCATGAGTCTCATCAGAAATTTTTTGAATAGTTAACCACCTAACAGTATCCATAGAGACATTTAATTGATCAGCAATTTCTCCAGTGGTAAAACCTCTATTCCTTAAATCATGAGCTTTTTTGATTAATTTTTGATTCATTATAAACACCACAATAAAAATAATTTAATTAATATTTAAGACAATAAAAATATAAATAATTAATAAAATATGAAAATTAATAAAATATGAAGATGAATAAAATATGAAAATTAATAAAAATATAAATAACATTTAAAAAAAAAAAAAAAAATTAAGTTATTTCAGAAATACTTACTGGAATTCTTTTATTTGAGGATTGTTTAGCTGCTAAAACCATTTTTAAAGCATTTAATCCATCTTCTCCAGTGATTTCTGGTTGTGTTTTTGTTTTAACTGAGTTTAAAAAAGAAGTTAATTCTTCTTTTAATGGTTCTTTATGTTCTATTTGAACATCTTGGGCAAATTTGCCATAGACATCAATACTCTGGTCAATATAGTCTACTGAAATTATTCCATCAGTGCCTGTAATTTCTAATTCTCTTCGTTTGTATGGAGTTAGCCAGTTAACTTCTAAAATACCAGTTATGCCATTTTCAAATTTAGTCATTATCTCAGCATGATCTTCATATTCGCATTTTTCAAGGATACTTCCCATTGTGGCATAAACTTCTATAGGATCTTCATTAAACAAATAGTACATTACATCCAAATCATGAATAGCTAAATCGATACCTACACCAACGTCTTTTATTCTTGGTGGAAATGGACCTACCCTTTTTGCTGAAGCAGAGACAATGTCCCCAATTACATCATTTTCTATTAATATTTTAGCTTTTTGAATGGCAGGATTAAATCTTTCAACATGTCCTGTACTTAAAACTATTCCTTTATCTTTAGCTAATTGTACCATTTCTTCAGCCTCTTTTAAAGTAAAAGCTATTGGTTTTTCTACTAAAATATGCTTACCTGCCTCAATGGCTTTCATAACCACATCATGATGAAAAGTTGTAGGTACACAAATACTTACAGCTTCAATTTCAGGATCTTTTAGCATTTCTTCATAATTTAAGTAATATTTACAGTCATACTTTTTAGCTATTCGTGAAACTGTGTCCTCGCTTAAATCAGAAACAGCTATCAATTCTGCATTATCAAGACGGTAATAAACCCTTGCATGATTTTGCCCCATAGCTCCTACACCAATTACAGCAACTTTGATTTTATTCATTTTTAATCTCCAAAATGTAATATGCCTCTTAAATTATATATAATCTTGAAAAATACATTAAATATAACTTTTCATTTATTCTTATTATTTATAATAATAACTAAAATTTTATAACTGAAATTTTGGTCAAAATTTTTATATACATTCTTAAAGAAATTCTTTCATTTCTTTTGCAGCGAGTATTCCTAAATCCTGAGCTTCTTTTAAGCTACCTTTAATATTTACTTTTGATAGTATTTCACCCTCTTTTGAAAGTAAAACAGCATAAAGAGAGAGTTTTTCTCCATCAAATTTAGCATTTGCACCTAATGGCCATTGACAACCAACCCCTAGCTCGTGAAGGAGGGTTTTTTCAGCAAAAGTCTCTTGAAAAGAGTTAAAATGATTTAATTTAAATAAAACATTCTTTTTATATGAATCACGTCTTGCAATAATTGCTAATGCACCTTGACCCGCAGGAGGAGTTAAGTATTCAGTTGAAAACCTATTTTTAATGTATTCTGTTAATCCTAAACGAATTAAACCTGCTTCAGCCATTATTGTCCCATCAACTTCTCCTTCAAAGACTTTATTTATCCTGGTTTCTATATTACCCCTTAAGGGTTTTAAAACCAATTCTTTTTTATGAAAATTCGAAAACGCTTCTCTTCTTAAACTACTACTCCCCAATGTAGAACCTTTAGGTATTTCATCCCAAAGATAATTTGATATGAATACTTCATTTGGACTAACACGCTCTGGTATTGAAATAATTTGTAAATCTTCATCCAAATCTGTTGGAACATCTTTTAAACTATGAACAGCAAAATCTACTTCTTCTTCCAAAACTGCTTTATCTAATTCTTTAGTAAACAAGCCTTTAGAATCCATATCATAAAGCTGAGAGTTGGTAATTTTATCTCCTTTAGTTTTTATAATACTCATATCAATTTTTTCACTAAAAAATTCAGATAAAGAGTTTTTAACTAAATTTGCTTGTGTAATTGCTAATTTACTTCCTCTAGACCCTATAATCAATGAAACACACCAAAAATTAACTATTAAAACATAAACCAAGCTATTTTAAATCAAATTATTTAAAAAAATTAACCATATATTAAAAAGAATTAAACTACTAATAAAAAAAAAATTAAAATATCAATAATAATTTATAAGTTATAAGTATATCTTTATATAATATGTGGATTTTGTAGTATTTAAATCTTTATATTTTATATGAATTTAATTTTTAAATCTAAATTTTTTCTTAACTAAGCGAACTTTTTAAAAAAAAAGGTTCATAAAAACTTTATTTAAAAAATAAAGAAAAAATTAAATAAAATATGTTTAAAAAAAAAGTCTAAAAAAATAGTTGTTAAATTAAAAAATAAAATAAAATTAAATAAAAAATAAAAAAGTAAAAAAAAGATAAAAATCAAATATCACAAAAATCAAATATCATATAAATTAACGTTTAGATAATTTTGAATAATTTGATCTATAAATAAAAAGAATATTCTTATTGTTTTTAATTGCTAAATTTATAGCCTCATTATAATCATTAAAAAATAGTATCTCATGGCTTAGTTTGCTTTTAATGCTTTTTCCTAGCTCATCTACTAACACAATTTTTAAATCATCATCATTATAATGAGATTCATTAAATTCATTTAAAAAATCATCTAAATAATTAATTAATTCCATCTCATTAATTTCTTCACATGTTATTCCATATTCTCCTCCAAGAATTATAGTATATTCGCCATCAAGATATTTTAAGCCATTGATTGAATTTTTAATAGATGAAACATTTAATCCTGGATTTATCTCTTCAATGACATTTAATTCACCAATTTGTTTATGTGATGATCTTCCCTTTAACCCATATTTTGATAAAAATGATTTTTTTATTGTTTTAATACTAATATCCATAGTTAAAGCAACAGTAATAGCATTGATAATGTTTAAAATATAATCCATAGATGGAGCATATGTTTCTATTTCAAATTCACCAGATAAAGATTTATTACTAATAGATTGAATATTTTTATACTCAAAGGATATTTTAGTAGATTCTAGAGATATTTCTATATTTTTAGCAGTTAAATTGCCAATTTTAATATCTGAGGTTGTATTTAAATAGTTAGAATAAGATTTATTTGAATATAATGAATAATTATCAATTTTAAATGTATTTAAAATGTTTTTTTTATTGTTAATTCTTTCAATAATCTCCAAATCATTAGAATAAAATTTATAAAAAGTTTCATCTTCAATAACAACAAATTTTGAGTTAAATGCTTGTTTTTTAGCCATTTTTGCAGTTAAAGTATTTTTAGCAATTGAATAATTTTCAATCAAATTCGTTATAACTCCAATGTCCCCAATACCAGTTGTTCCCAAAGAAGATTCAAAAATAGCTATTTTATAATCTGTGTCCAATTCCTTAAGGTTGTTTAAGTTTGTGTGATTAGAGTTATTTTGTTTTGGTAAAGTTAAACATGTATTGGAATATTTTAATTTAAGTGATTTTAATTTAAGTGATTTTGGCTTAAGTGATTTTGTTTTAAGTGGGTTTGATTTAGAATTAAAAATTTTAGAAGCTAAATTAAAAGTTTCTATAATATTTGCAGGAGTAATACTTATATTCTTCTTTAAAACATATTCTTTATTATTTTTATATAAAATTGCACCCAAACTACTTAAAATAAGTGGGTTAAAATCTTTAAAGATATTTTTTAAAAAATTTACAGTTGATGATTTACCTTTTACTCCTGTTACTTCTATTATTGGAATATTGTTTAATATATTCTTTAATTTGTAATTTAAAATAAATTTAACAATTTCATGATGAGTGTAATCTAATTTAAATGGTGGAAATTCATCAATATCATCGTAAAAATTATTAAAATTATTAAAATTATTTTCTATCTTCTTTAAATCTACTTTTTCAGGTCTTATTTGATGAAATTTTAATGGAGAATGAATTGGAGAAGTAATTAATAAATCTTCATTTTTAAAATCAGCATTAATTTTATTTTTAAATTTATTTAAATCATCTTCATTTTTTAAAATTTTAATATTAAAGCTCTTTAAGTGATTTTCTTGATAGGATAATTTTTTTTTATTTAACGATTTATTTTTACCTAAACTCCCATAAATATCATATAGATAAATAGTATTAAATAATTTAAGCTTTTCAAGTTCAATAGCTATTAAATCTCCACCATGTGTTAAATCAATTACTAAAGCTTCCATAGTATCAATTGTTAAATCAATAATCTGTTATATGATCCAAATAGTTGACCATACAATCAATTAATTTGTTATTAATTTATTATTAAGTTATTATTAGGTTATTATTAATTTATTTATTACTTATTATTTTTTTATTGGGTTATATGTTTTATTTAAAAATAAAGTTCATACACCCATTAATTTAGATTTGACATTTTGATAGAAATCATTAATGTTGGTTTTAACAAAATAAACATCATGATTAGACTTTTCAAAAGAAATTAAATCAAATGGCTTGATATTTTTGGTTATTTGCCCATCCATTACAAGAACAGCTTTTTTACTTTCACTTAATAGCTTAATTTCCACAGTACTTTTATTTGATACAACTAATGGTCTTATACTTAAAGAATAAGGACAAATTGGTATTATAATAAAAGCATCCACATTAGGATCGACTATAGGTCCTCCTGCAGACATTGAATAAGCTGTTGATCCACTTGGAGTGGATAAAATCATTCCATCCGCTCTAAAATCTTCAATAATCTTTCCATCAATCGATACTTGAAAATGCAACATTTTAGCTGGTCTTTCAGTCATAAAAACTGCTTCATTTAAGGCATGAAATACTCTACCATCATGTGAAACTTTTATTTGGTTTCTTTTTTCATAAAAGTAATGACCATTGTATAACTCATTTAGTTTTTTATCAAGTTCTTCAATATCTACTTCAGTTAAAAACCCAACGGTACCCATATTAATAGCAAATATTGGAATAGGGGAGGATAATTTATTTTTAGTCATTAGTATTGTTCCATCTCCTCCTAAAGTAATAAGTATATCAGTTTCAAAATTTTTTATATCTTCAGATATTCCCTTAAAATCAATGTTAAGTTTTAAAAATTTTAAATAATTGTATAAAGTTGTTTTAGTAGAATACAAATTATCAATGGTTTCTTTAACTCTTAAACCTTTTTTAAACTCTTCTAATTTAATAGCTAATCTTGTTTCAACTTTAACATCAATATTATTTTTTATTAAATCTTGAATAATTTTTCCTGCAAGTAATATTGAATTATCATTGTCTAATCGCGAAACAACTCCTACACTTCTAAGTTTTTCATGATTAAAATCATTAGAATATATTTCTTTTTTATTTATATGGTCTAGAACCTTTTGATGAATTTTTTCATTTGCTGAAGCTATTATTGGAACTTTTTCAGAAATTCTCAACTTAGTCTTTAATTTATTTCCATATTTATCACTTATAATGCTTCCTGCCTCTTCAATTATGATTTTTGCAGCTGCAAAGTCTAAAATTCTACTTCTTCTTAAATCCATAAATACATCATACTTTCCACAACTGGTATAAGCCGATTCAATAGCTACTGATCCTAAAACCCTAAATCTTCTTACTTTTCTAATCAATTCAAATGTTCCTGAGTGTACATTAAAATATCCTCCCATAGATACATTCCTAAGTTTATCTACAGTTGATGGAGAGAATTTTTTTCCATTTAAATATGCTCCTTGATCCTTAATGGCTTGAAAGTAATCTCCTGCTGAAAAATCTTTAATAAAACCATATTTAATATCTTCCAATGTTGGAAAGTGATCTTTAATCTTTGCAACAGCTATTGAGATTCCATAAACAGGTATTTGTTTTAAAGCATTGTTTGTACCATCTAAAGGATCAACAACAAAAAGAAGTTTTCCTTTCAAATCATTTGTTTTAAACTCTTTGTCTAAATCTATTTTTTCAACTTTGTCATTACCAAGTTTTAACTCCCCACTTTCTTCACTTATTAAGTAAGTTATAAATTCACAAGTTTTAAGAATTTTTATGATTTTTTTCTCAGCATAGACATCAATTTTTTTTGTTGGAGTACCATCTGCCCCCATTCCAACTACTTTTCCAATATCTTCATCATTAATATGGTGGCTAATAGATTTTTCCACATTTTTAATGATTTTAAGCGAAATGCCTTTAATAAATTCAATTTCATCTTTATTATCCATTTTATCCCTTGAAATTTTAATTTATATATTTTAATTTATATATTTTAATTTATTTTTAAATGGAATTTTAATTATCACAAATAAACAACAGCAGCTACAACTGAAGCTATACTATCTACCGTTGTTGAACTCTCTTCTATTGTTAAATCTTTTATTTTTTCATTCCTTTTAATCATCATGTATTTAACCATTAGTTCACAATCATTGATGATTTTTTCTTTATCAACATTTAATCCAGTTTTTTCAACAACACAACCTAAATTATCCCCAATAGCTACAGCAACAACTGCAGTAATTTTATCCCCTTTTATATCTGATTCAATATTAGATAAAACACAATTAACCATAGACCCAGGTTTAAAATATGAAAGCTTAGCTATTTGAGTGTTTCCTTCTAACATGCTTGATACTTTAATTAAGTTCACATCACCTATTCCTGCTTCTAGCAATGCATTATCAAATGCATTCAACTTACTTGGACCTTCACTCTTTCCTGAAACAATAGCTATTCTCATTTTATCACATGCAAAATAAAAAAAATATATCCAGTTACAAATACATTCCAATTACATACTTTTTAGATGATTAAATTCATATAAACTAAATACTACAAATTAAATTATTAAATAAATCAGATATTTAAATTATTAAATAAAAAAAATAAAAAAAATTATATATTTTATTTCTATATGTTTTTTATACTAATTAAAAATTTCTAAATCCTTCTAAATACATTTAAATCTAATTTCAAAAAACTTGTTTTTGACATAGTTTTTGCTGTTTTTTATTTCTATTTTTCTTTATTAATTATCCTTTTTCTAATATGATTGTATATTGAAATACATTAATAAATTCATTATCCTAACATTTATTCTTGTTATCTCTGTTAATTCAAACTATAGTTATTATATTAACAATACATTGTTTAAGCACAAAAAAACTTTATAAAACCAAGATAAAAAATTAAAAACACAAAAAATAATGAATTAAATATAACCTTATTCAATAACAGATGTTTTACAGTTATATGTGTTCTATTTTAATAATTTAATGTTAATTAATGTTAATTTCTCCAATTAAAAAATAAATATACTAAAAAAACTAAAAAACTGGTTAAGATAACAATTAACTTGTCATGGAACTTAAAATTTTTGATTTTTTCTATCTTAAATTTTTTATTTTTTTTGTAAACGTAGAATACAATGAAACTAATCCCAAAAGATAAATAGTAAAAAGCTGTTGGAATATCAGTGATTAAAAATATTAGTAAAACAGTTAAAAATTGAACTAGTAATAATGAATACTCAATTTTTAAAAAGTTATTTTCATTTATCATAGTATCTTATCTTAGCTGTTATTAATATAGAATTTTTTTGGAGTCAAACCAATCACAATGGACTCCATAATCTTTAGAGAAGTACCTATAGGTTTCTACTCTTGACAACTTTCTTGCACCAGCTTTAACATCTATATACACTGTATTGTTCCTATCCTATTCCCAATTGCATTAAAAAGGAACCTCAATATAATTAATTTTATGTGTAACCTTATTTAATAGAACAAATCTTTTACTGATATATATAAGTCATTTTACTAATTTAATATTAGTTTCTCCAATTATGGAATATTAATACTATGAAATATAAAAAAATGTTTGAGATGCTAATTAAATTTTGATGGAATTTAAAATTTTTGATTTTTTCCATCGCAGATTTTTTATTTTTACCAAAAATGTAAAATATAACAAAACTAATCCCCAAACTAATCCCCAAAGATAAATAGTAAAAAGCTATATGAATATCATGGATGGAGATTATTACTAAAACAGTTAAAAGCTGAATTATTACTAATGAATACCCTATTTTTAAAAAATTATTTTCATTGATCATAGTATCTTTATCTCACATTACATTAAAATCCAATTCTTTCAGAGCCAAACCAATCCCATGGACTCCCATAATCTCTAGAAAAATATTTATAAGTTTCTACTCTTTACAACTTCCTTGCACCAGTTTTAGCATCAATATACATTGCATTATCCCTATCATATTCCCAATTACCTTTAAAAGGAACCTCAATATAATCAATTTTGTGTGCGACATTATTTAATAGAACAAATGTTTTACTGTTAAATGTTTTACATTGTATATGCTCCATTTATTAATTTTTAACATTAATTTCTCCAACTAAAAAGTAAATTTACTACAAAAAATAAAAAAAAGGTTGAGATAACAATTAAATTTTCATGGAATTTAAAATTTTTTATTTTTTCTATCTTAAATTTTTTATTTTTTTTGTAAATATATAATATGATTAAACTAATCCCTGGGGATAAATAGTAAAAAACTGTTGGAATATCAGTGATTAAAAATATTATTAAAACAACTAAAATCTGAACCATTAATAGGAAATACAGTATTTTTAAAAAATTATCTTCATTTATCATGGTATCTTTATCTTACTTTTTATTAATATAGAATTCTTTCAGAGCCAAACCAATCCCATGGACTTCCATAATCCCTAGAAAAATATTTATAGGTTTCTACTCTTGACAACTTTCTTGCACCAGTTTTAGCATCTATATACATTGCATTGTCTCTATCATATTCCCAATTACCTTTAAAAGGAACCTCAATATAATCAATCTTATGTGTAACCTTATTCAATAGAACAAATGTTTTACTATGACCAAAAATACCAGATGGATGATAACTAATGTATTGCCAACCATCTGCAGGTAGGACACCATCTCTTATATGTACAATAAATTCCCCTTCTGCAATTAACACTAAAGACAAACCACCTAAAAAAATTAGAGGAGATGAACATGTTAATCCCCCTATTCCTATAACAAGCTTCAATGTATCGAATGCATACTGTCCTGTGAATGCACTAAAGTTAGAAATGTTGATTTTACTGAAAGTTGAAAAGAAATCCATGAGATCCTCGGCTACTGGATTTAGCGATGACATTATATTATTCAATAAATTGTTTATATTATTAATAAGATTATTTGTAAGCTGATTATGAAAACACCAAAAAGTATTAACTATATTGCTAATAATATTAAATCCTAATCCAGATAGGGCTCCTTTATAAGCAAACTTATCTGTAACAACAAAACATTTGACTAAGCCAGAAGTGGTATTTATGACCATTAATGAATTACTTCCATCTTCGGCTAAAATGATCACTAAATCTCCCTCACGGATAATGCTAAAATTATAATTTATCATTGCATTCATAATATTATCAAAGGCAGAATTAACGGGATTTCCTGTTAAATTTAATGCATAACCCTCAATTTCTGATAGGAATATTGAATTAATAAATTTAAAACCAATTATATTCGACTCATTGTTACTTTTAATTTTCATTCCCATGGTTGCATCTGGGATGTGGATATAAGCCCCTCCCACATTGTTTACACCAGCCATTACAAATATGCTACTATTTCTATCCCAAGTTACATTAAATTTAGCTTTATGGAGATCTGCCAACTTATCACTAAGCCATATGGTTGTTAATCCAGTTAAAAATGTCCCATAAGATGCTTTCAAAGGCCCAACAGGATAACTTACATTTTGATTCACCCAATATCTAACCATGTCATTAGTTACTTTATTTTTAACTATTGCAAAACTTTGAATTAATTCAAAACCATTAGGATCCCATCTAGAACCATTATAACCAATTGTTTCAGTCTTATTTACTATTTTATTATTTATGTTTAAAACAGTAGTTATATTCTCCTGTGAGGCACCACGATTTATTATTGTTACATTATTAATCTTGATCATTCCTAATTTTTCTTTAGTATTAGTGTATCTTAGAACATTAAGCTAATTTGATGTGAACTTATCATAACTACAAGTTGTCCAATTAGGAGTAGAAACATAATTATAATGCAGTTGTTGCCTTAAACCAAAGTCCTCAAAAATATAGCGAGCATCACTGAAAACAATTGTTGATTTATTTATTCCATTCAAAATAAAATCAATTAGTTCAAAACTTCCATTAACCCTCAAAAAATTATCTCCAATATAAATAACACTAAATTGATTAACATCCCATTTAACATAATCGTAGTATGTAAATGTCATTAAATCATTTAAAGCTTTAACTAAAATACCAGATGGATTTACTGGTAACTTGTTCAAAGAATTAAGTTTAACTGGTTTAGTTCCATTAAGGAATACAAAATAAGAATCACCATTGGTGATATTAAAATTTGTATAATTGTTGGGAATATGAAGACCATTTACTGGAGAGTATGAAAAAATATAGGTTTTATTTAACACTCTAACACTAAGTTCTCTTGAAAAAGGTAATTTAATAATGCCTCCCTTACCTGATTTCATAACATATGAAGAATTATTATAAACCATACCATCAAAAGTCACATTAACATAATTAGGAATCGTAATGGTGTAATTTAAAGGAATTATTGAATTATTTAAATTAATAACATAATTTACAGTACTAGTTGAACCAACATTACCTGCAAGATCTTTAGAATAATATTGAACATTATAAGCACCTTCAACCAAATACAAAACTGTAGACTTTGACTTAGAACTCCAAGCACCATTATTAATCCTATAATAAATAGTAGGATTAGGATCCAAATTATCTTTAGCAGTAAAGTTTACAGATTTAAAAGAAGTATATTGACCACCACCAAGATTACTATAAACCGTTGGAACATTTAAGTCTATAGTGTATTTTACAGTAACAGTAGATCCTACATTGCCTGCTGCATCTTTAGAATAATACTGAATCGTGTGTGTACCTCCAGCTAATGATAGAGTAACAATTTTTGATTTATTAAGCAGTGCTCCATTGTTAACTTTATAATATAATGTTGGTTTAGAATCTAAATTGTCATTAGCAGTTAAAATTACTGATTTTGATATATTATACCATCCAGCAGCTAAATTAGTAGAAACTGTTGGTTTAACTTTATCAATATAATAATTTACTGTTTTCCAACTTTCTAAATTGTTATTGTTATCAACTGCTCTATATACAAGAGAATGAGAACCTGCAGGTAAGCTTATAGTAACGGTTTTTGCTTTAGGTGTGCCACTTACACCATTAAGTTTATATTCAATTTTTGGAGCAGTGTCTTTGTTATCTTTAGCAGTTAAAACTACACTTTTAGCACTGTTATACCATCCACCAGCTAAAGAACTAGAACTTGTTGGCTTGACAGTATCAGTACTAGCTGTTGCACTATTTATTCCATTGATATTTTTAAAATACTGAGAGGATGGTAATGTTCCATGTTTGTCAGCATAAACAATAATATTAGAAAAGCCATAAACTAAAGTTTCATATCGTGCATTACCTCCATTATATGTAACATAAGCAGGAGGTTTATTATTATTTGAAATGTAAGTATTTATTGAACCTGCTAAATTAACATACTGTGCTTTAGTTAAAGTGCCTTGTAAACTACCACTTGGGCTTGGATTATTAATATTAACCAATTTAACAGTGTTATATTTGCCTTTGTTAGCATTTACAATAGTTCTTGTGGCAAGATATAAATAGTCTTCATCATTAAAAGTTTTATTGGTAACTTTCATAGCAGATGGAATTTTATTATTATCTGCTGTATATTTGCTTACTACAGCAGAAACATCACAAATTTCATCTACAGTTAAATACACATCAGCAGCAGAAGCACTAGATAAAAAAAAGAAAATAGAAAAAACAACCATAATCATCAAGAGAAACTTGGAAATTCTCCCACAGTTAAACAATTGAGAGAAAAATTGTTCCCCTTGAATTATTACACTTTCATTTATATCATTTTTATTATCCCACATTTTAAACACCAAATTGATTACAAAAAAATCTAAATCCATCTTAACCTAAATCATTTTAATTTGAAAAATATTCCTCCTAATTTGAATTAATAATTATTAGTATAAAATTAATAATATATAAATGTTGTTATGATTTTTTCTAAAATGATTCTCTGAAAATTTCATGAAATAATTATTATACTACATCTAATTGATATGATATACCTTTAAAAAAAAGTTTTCTTAAAAAAAATCATTTAAAAACCCATAAAATCTACTAAATTATACTATTTAAATATAAATACTAATAACAAATACAATTATAACTCTCTAATTATAATAATAAGCAATAATTATTTAAAAAAAAACAACTTTTAAATATATAATATTTTTAAATATATAATATAATAAAAATATGAATAAGCAGAAAAATATTAGAATGTGGAATGAAAAAATGACCAATGATAATATTCTTACAGTTAGCCATTTAACATCATACTTAAAAGCAAAAATATCAAGTGATAGAAAACTTAGAAACATAAATTTGAGAGGAGAGATTTCTAATTATAAAAAATATCCATCTGGTCACCATTATTTTGGATTAAAAGATGAAAAAAGTTATATTCCATCAGTTATGTTTTCATATGCAAGTAGTAGCCTTAATTTCCAACCATCAAATGGAATGAAAGTTATTGTAAGTGGAAAAGTAGATATTTATGAAGCACATGGAAGATATCAATTTATTGTAAGTGCAATGGAAGAGGATGGGCTTGGAAATCTACATCTTAAATATGAAGAATTAAAAAAGAAATTAAAACAAGAAGGGATGTTTCAAAAACCAAAAAAAATAATTCCACCATTTACAAAAAAAATTGGAGTTGTAACATCTCCTAAAGGAGCAGTGATAAGGGACATAATCACAACAGTTAAAAGACGATGGTCAATTGCTGAAATAATTCTTTTTCCTAGTTTAGTTCAAGGAAATAATGCTAAATACGAAATAATTGAAAAAATAAAAATGGCTGAAAAATTTGATATTGATGTACTAATTGTTGGACGTGGTGGAGGAAGTATGGAAGATTTATGGGCATTTAATGAAGAAATAGTAGTTAGAGCAATTAGTGAGTCTAATATTCCAATAATAAGTGCAATTGGACATGAAACTGACACTACACTTTCAGATTTTGTATCTGATTTAAGAGCACCAACACCAACAGCAGCAGCAGAACAAGCTGTTCCAAATATAATAGAAGTTGAAAATAGACTAGATACAAATAAAATTAGACTTAAAAAATCTATTATGAAGACTTTAGAAAAATATGATTTAATTTTAAAGAAAATCATGGAAAAACATATTTTAAAAGACCCTATGATGTTTTATCAAGCAAAAACCGAAAAAATGGGTTTTTTATTTGATAAATTAATCCAATTAATCCAAGCAAAAATAGATAAATCTCAAGAAACAAAAGAAAAGCTATTTAAAAACTTAAACGAATATATGGAAAAAGAGATTAAGGAATCTAAAAACCAGCTGATGAGGTTAAATGAAAAAATAATAATTCTTAACCCTTTAGAAACTATTCATCGAGGATATTCTATTATTAAAAAAGGAGATAAAATTATTTCCACAGTAAAAAATCTAAGTATAAATGATGAATTAGACATTGAAGTAAAAGATGGTATTATTAAAAGCCAAATTAAAAAAATCAATCCAAAGACTAAATGAGCTAAATAAATTGAAATAAATTAAAATAAAGTAAAATAAACTAATAAAGTAATAAATTAGTAACTAGTAAACTAATAAATTAATAAACTAAAATTTAAGGAGAAATAAAATGAGTGAAAGTTTTGAAGACAAATTAAATAAATTAGAAGAAATTGTTAAAGAATTAGAAAGTGGAGAAGTCCCATTAGAAAAAGCTATTGAAAAATACACCGATGCAATGGCTTTAATTAGAGACTGTGATGAAAAATTAAAAGAAGTAGCAGAAAAAGTTAAAATAGTCCATGAAAATGGTACAATAGCAGAGTTTAAAGAAGAATGATTTATTTTTAAATTTTTTAGAATATTTACAATCATTAAATGGCTGTGTAGCAATTCGAAAATCTAGTTTTCTAAATTTAATTAATTAAGTTAAAATTAAATCTATAAAGTTATAATGAATTTTATTATAAAAATAAATATAAATATTTAATAAAATTCTAGTTTAATTAATTTCAATGTCTATTTACTAAAAATAATTATTTTTAGACATTTAATTATAATTATTTTTAAATATTTATTTTTTATAAAGACATGTATTAATACTTTAAATAGTGTTAAGACAATTTAATTTTCATATTTTTTATTTAAGTATAGTATTTTGATAATTTTTTATCAGCATTTTCTTTAGTGAAATTCCAGTTTATTTTGCATTTATTTTCATTTCTGTAGTTCTGATAAG
>NZ_LWMV01000084.1 GCF_001639295.1 Methanobrevibacter curvatus
AATTTAATAAGTTAATGAGCATTTATTTATTTCAAAGCTATTGGATAAGTTTTTAATAAATTTGCTTTAGATTAATTCAAAAAATATGTAATCATATTTGAATAGCTAATCGAAATTGATTACATATATGAGATAATCATATTTGATTATGTAATTAAAATTGATTATATTGTTTAGGAAATATAGTTAATGACAAAAATTTTTAATTAATGAATTATAAAAAAATTTATCTAAATTAAATAATTTAAGTTAAATTTTCTTTAATTTCATAAAATATTAGTATTTACTATTTATTATTAATAAATTAATAGATTATTATATCTTTATTTATCTTTTTTTATTTATTTTTTAGTAGTTATAGTTAATGATAAGTTAAAAATGGTTTATATATTATTTATGGTTAAATAAATTCAAAAAAATTAATAAATCATTTTAATTGGTCATTTGAATAATGCAAAATAAATACAGTAGATTTAAACAAAAATCATTTATACACCTTATGATAATCTGTAAGGGAAGACTCCTTTATTAATGTATTCTTGTTTTAACCATGATTTTAATATGGTTTCGCAAACTTCATAGTTTCCATTTGATATATTTTGAATTAAGCCAATATTTTGAAGCTTAACTAAATGTCTACTTAATGAACCAGAAGTTCTTTTTAAGTTTTCAGCTATTTTTTTCCTTTCACTGTAACCAGTTATTATACTTGTGATTATCTTTTGTTCAACTAAATCCAATCCTCCCCAGACTTGCTTTAAATGGTCTGCAAGGAAAGGTAAGCTATTTTTAAATTCTTCTTTAATGTCTTCATCATTTAATGGAAGGTTTTTAGGAAGTAAATTTGCAAAGGTGTTTACATAGTAAGGCACTCCTTGGGTACAATTATAAAACCTTTTAAATCCATTATCTTTAAATTTTAAAGAGGGTAACTTTTCATTTAAATATTTTCTTACAGTATTTTCTGTAAAAGGATTTATTGGAAAACTTAGCATTCTACCACCAAAAGCCCCAGTTTTACCAGCTATTTTTTCAATAATTAAATCTTTAGAATGAATAGATCCAGAAAAAACATATGCAACATTTCTTTGACTTTGAATAATGCTTCTAAAATACCATAAAAAACCATCTAAATTCTTTCCTAAATCTTTTAAGACTTGAAATTCATCAATGATCATTATGACTCCTTTAATCTCTTTTTTATTCTCTTCATAGATTTTTTGAGGCAGATTTAAAACTAATTTTAAAAGTCCTGAGTAATCATCATTTGTTTCTGGAATTGGTATTGGATAATCCCCAAATTCAATGATTTTTTTAAGTTCAAATTTGTTTTTTTTAAAAATTTCTTTAATCCTTGGGACATATCTTTTAAAGTTTTTTTCCTCACAAGCATCTATCCATCCAGTATAAATATATTGCATTAAAGATATTTCATCTAGTTCTCCAACTTGAAAACTGTAACTATGGCTTAGATCTAGATAAGCTATTAGATAATCAGATTTCAATTCATTTTTCACTCTTTTAAGAAGAGCTGTTTTTCCAATACCTCTAATTCCAGATAAAAGGATTGTTGGAGGTGTACCTAAACTTGTTGTTTCTAAAAAGTTCTTTAGATGTATTATATCATCTTCTCTATTATAAAATTCATTAGCTGTTAGTTGGGAATTTGTCCCCCATGGTAATTTTTCCATTTTATCCTTCTCCAAAGAATTAGAATAGTTTATCAATTTATAATGTATTTATAGTCTTGAAAGAAAATTTTCGAATTAATGGTTTGTTGAAATATTTATTTATTTTAAAAAATAAGTTTATATTATATCTAATTTTTAAAATAATCATTTATAATTTTATTATATAAAAAAATATTTATTATAA
>NZ_LWMV01000085.1 GCF_001639295.1 Methanobrevibacter curvatus
TCATTTATTTAATAAAAAATATAATATATACTAAGTTTAATTTTAAAAATTTTTTCATTAGTTTTTAAGATTTTTCAAAATAATATCTATTTTTTTAATTTTTTAAAGAATTTTAATTTATATAATTTATTTATTGATAATTTATCAAATTAATTATAAATTAGTTCAATCAAAAATTTTTATATTTTATTATTTTATTATTTTATTTTTTATTATTTTATTATTCTATTACTTGGATGGTTTACATGGAAATGAATATTGATAACTTGGATTTAGATAAATGTTCTTGGAATGAATTGATTTCTTTTTTTCATAAGTCTTATAATTTTTATCTCATATATAGATTAAAAGACTTGGGTATTACTGCAGGTCAAATAAGATTTATTTTATTTTTAAAAATGAATGAAAATAGCTCACAAGATGATCTTGCTAATTATCTTTCGTTGAGCAAGGGAACAACAGCTAAAAACCTTAGAAAACTTGATGATAATGAAATTATCGCTCGTGAAGTTAATCCAGACAACAGAAGAAAACACAATGTCTCTTTAACAGAAAAAGGTAAAGAATTGGCATATAAAATAGAAAAAATTGAGGAGGATTGGGAAAATTTAATCTCTAGTAATATTCATGAAAAAAACCAAGAGGTTTCTAAAATTCTTAAAAGTTTAGTCATTAGTTCTATAAAGTCAATAAAATCTGAAAAAATGGAAAATGGCTGGGAAGACGAAGATTTTTTTAAGTTTTCTCATCATCATCATTTTCATAAAGGATTTTCTCCAATGAAAAAAAATTTATTTTCAAGAAGGTTTTAAAATGGCTGAAAAAACATCTGATAATGAACCTATCACTAAAGGGGTTTCTATTTTACTTGGAGATCCTAAAAAAGCGGTTTTAAAACTTTCCATTCCAATGATTATTGCAATGGTTATTAATTCACTTTATGCTCTTATAGATGGTATTTGGGTAGCAGGTTTAGGAAACAATGCAATAGCTGCTGTTGGTTATGTAAATCCATTGTATTTAGTGGTTTTTGGCTTTTCCAATGGTATTGGTGCAGGGGCAACAGCTATTATTTCTCGCTATATTGGTGCAAAAGATAAAAAAACTGCCGATAATGTAGCATTACATGTTATTTTGATTTTTATTATTTTAACCATTTTCTTCACAGCTTTATTCCTATTATTTTTAAAACCGATTTTAATAGTTATTGGAACCGATTTGACAGTTTTGTCTTTGGCTATGGATTATGGTCAAATCTTGTTTTTAGGTTCTGTTTTTATTCTATTTTCTTCAGTTGCCTATGGTATTTTAAGGGCAGAAGGAAATGTTACAAAAACTACATATGCTATGTTATTTGGAGCTATTTTAAACATGGTTTTAGATCCAATTTTTATATATGTATTTAACTTAGGAATTCGTGGTGCTGCAATAGCTACTATCATATCCCTTGCTTTAGTTTCTTTATTGATTTTATATTGGTTTAAAAAAGAAACTTACGTTAAATTTTCCTTTAAAAATTTTTCATACAGCAACAAACTTATAAAACAAATTTTAAATGTTGGTCTTCCTGCAGGAACAGAGTTTTTAATTATTGGTGCATTATCTGGAACATTAAACTTTATTTTAATGTTAGTTGGAGGGGTTGATGCTGTAGCAGTATATTGTTAAGGCAATTTAATTCTAAATGTTTATATACTTTAAATTATATATTATAATAATATGAAACATAGAAAATTAGAACTCAGAGAAAATGATTATAATTCTTTAAAAAAGATGGTTAAAAAAG
>NZ_LWMV01000086.1 GCF_001639295.1 Methanobrevibacter curvatus
GATTATTTGGGATTAATATTTAAACCTATTATTTTTTTATTAGTTATTTTATCTATTCGATTTAAAATAATTATTTTAATTATAAACAAAATTAATTAATAAGCAAAATTAATTATAAATAAAAATTTAATAATTTTTATAATAATTTTTAACTATTATAACTAATGCATAAAAATAATTTATTTCATTTTATTGTCCCTTTAATTACTTTTTAATTTTTATTATTTAATCTTTCATTTTTAGTTAATTTTTCAAGAATTTATTTAAATTACTTGAAAATTGAATATATAAGTATATTGTGATTATAGCTGAAATTGTATAATAAATGTTCTGTAAAACAAAACGATAATTGTCATATAACATATTAAAGCACTAAACTTATTTTATGCTTTCTATTTGTATCTAGATAAATTTAGTATTTCATAGTATATATAATTTTATTAGTTATTTTATTTATTAAAAACATTTAGTATAATTTATTAGAGCACTTATTAAGAAATTATATTACTATCAAAAAACACATGTTAATATTACTTACTATAAAAACAAAGTATATTATTGTTAATTATTTAATTTTTATTAATTTTTACTATTTTCATTACTATTTTTTCTAATACAATTTAAAATTAGTGGGTTGATTATGAAGAATAAAATTTCATCTAAAAATTTATTAAAATCATTATCTGATAAAAAAAGAGAAAAATACAACAATCAATTGGCTAAATTAAAATTTGAAGATATTATAAATATCTATGATGAAAAATCGATTCAAAATTTTGCTGGAAATAATAATGTAAATTTTGCCATTGAAAATATTGACTCTAAGGAGTTTAAATATTATAGTAATTTAAAATATCTGCTTGAATCAGCTTCAAGTTGCCAAATTTCCGATGCAATTTATGAAGTTTCAAATCATAATGGTGTTATTCCTGCGATAAAATCAGTCAATGGTATTTCTACTTATGGGAGAATAAAAACTGCAAAAACTGATTCAAATGATTGGGGAACTTCACTTCTAGCTATTGATAATACAGAAGCCAATGAGATTATTTTTATTGATTCAACTGAGGAGTTATTTGATAATTCAGTTGACGGTTCATTTAGTGGTTCATTTAGTGGTTCTAAAAATTCTTCTAAAAATTTTTCAGCTATTTGGGGAGAATTAACAAGTTTATCTGCAAAAAGTCGTGGAATTGGAGCAACAATAATTTATGGTTACTGTAGAGACATTACTGAGTTAAAAAAATTAAATTATCCAGTTTTTAGTTGTGGTTGTGTTCCAAATGCTGGAAAACCTTTAAAAAATGGTAAAATAAATATTCCAATTGATTCAATTCACGGTTATCCAATATCTGTTGAATCTGGTGATTTTATCTTTGGCGATGATTCAGGAGTTGTTCATGTTCCTAAAAATATATTTAAGGAGGTAATGGCTCAGCTATTAAAAATTAAAATCAATGAATTAAAAATTCAAGATGGAATAAAAAAAGGAAGATCAATACGACAATGTCTTAATGATTTGTAAGTTTTTTTATTTTTTTTATTCATTTTTATCACTTTTTTTTATAAATTCTATGCATTTTTCATTTTTCATAATTTTCAATCTAACAAAACTTTTGTTATTATACTTTTTTCTAAAATTTTTTTTAATGCCATATCAGTAGTTCGTAAAGTGTTTTTGTATTTTTGTTTTTAAGTAGTTTTTGTTTCTATTATTTTTTTTTATCAATTAATTTTTGCATGTTCTGTTGGAATTTATTTTGATTTAGTGTGGTATTGGTGT
>NZ_LWMV01000087.1 GCF_001639295.1 Methanobrevibacter curvatus
TTGTTTTTTTATTTTCATTTTTTTTAAACTTTTAATTGATTATATTTTTTTTCAGCTATTTTTTTTAAAAAAATATTATATAAGTGATATAAATGGATGTAATTAATTTTAACATACGGAAATTCGTACACAGGGGGGGGGGGGTGAGAGCTGGAATTTTTCTTTTAATTTTAGTATTCCTGCTTTCCCTTTCTTTCTCTGCAACTTCAGCAAGTAATATCGCTGTTAGTGGAGATTCTTTTGACGACATAAATAACATTATTAATACTGCTAATTCTGGAGATATCATTCAATTAGGCTCAAATACTTTTAAAAGTAATGGTTCGGGAATCAGAATAACTAAGGAAAATTTAACTTTTATTGGTGCTTCCCATAATAATCCTGCAACAGTATCTGGAGAAAATATCAGCAGAATTTTCTTAATTAATGCAACAACCACCACATTTAAATACATTAACTTTGTCAATGGCAATGGCAATGGCACTACGGGAACAGCCATTCTCACTTATTCTAAAATTATTGTTGAAAACTGCACTTTTTCAAACAACATTGGAGAAAGCGGAGCAACCATTTTAATAGGTCCTCTAGGATATAACTCCATTATAAAAAACTCCATTTTCAGCAATAATAAAGGAATACAAGCAAGCACAGACAATTTTATTCAAGGAGGAGTAATAAGATCTGCTACAACAAATTTAACAATTACAGACTCAACATTTACTAATAACTTTGCCCTAAATGATGGAGGAGCTATTTCTATAGTCAATGGAACAGGAACTAAAATTATAAACTGTAAATTCATTAATAACAGTGCAAATATAGGTGGAGCAATCAGAATCGCTGATTGCGAAGTAACTATTAGCGACTCCCTATTTAATCAAAATAATGCAAACAATGTAGGAGCAATATTCATATTAAACGGAGCAGTCACAATATTAAACTCTAACTTCACCTCCAACAAAGCAGGCAACGGTGGAGCAATAGGAATATACAACCGAACCACCAATGACAACAAAATAATAATCTTAAAAAATTTAATCTTTGACTCCAACACAGCCACAGGCATGGGTGGAGCAATTTACACTCAAAGCCCAATTAAATATCTAAATGATTCTACATTTAAAAATAATTCTGCTGTAGATGGTGGAGGAATCTATTCTTTAAATGATTTGCAAATTAATGCAGTTAATTTTTCACAAAATACTGCTACTGCATCTGGTGGAGCAATTTATGCAAATGGTCAAATAAGTATTTCTTCTAAATCTAATTTTGCCTCAAATAATGCAAATAATGGTGGAGCCATATATGCTCTTAAGGATTTAAATATTTCTAACTCCATATTTAGCAAAAATAATGCATTTAATAATGGTGGAGCATTATATATCAATGGAGGAACAACTAGAATATTAAGCAACTCAAATTTTTCATCTAATAATGGTGTCAACGGTGGTGCTATTTATTCTAGTGGTGTATTAAGTATTGTTTCAGCTAATTTTAATGATAATCTTGCAACTGGCAGTGGTGGAGCTATTTATTCTCTTAAAAACTTACAAATTTCTTCATCTAAGTTCAATGGGAATAATGCATCTAATAATGGTGGTGCATTGTATTTAAATGGTGGAGTTACAGCTATTACTGGTAAATCTAGTTTTAATGACAATAAAGCTATTAATGGTGGTGGAATTTACACTAATTCTAATTTAACCATTAACTCTATTGA
>NZ_LWMV01000088.1 GCF_001639295.1 Methanobrevibacter curvatus
TAATAGTGTATAAAACAAATATGCCATTTAAGACAGATCCAGACACATTAGATGATTTAACAACACTAATGTTCACAGTAGGAACAACAGTAATATTAGTAGTATTATCAGGAGTACTACTATTATTCCCAGTGTTGTTTTCAGTAACATTAGTAACATTTGCAATATTCACAATACTGCCAGTACCATTTAAACGGACAAGAATATCCAAAACAATACTCTCACCATTAGCCAAAGTGTTAATATCCCAAACACCAGTAATAGCATCATAACTAGTTCCACGAGGACTAGTACTATTAATATAAATCAATCTACTATCTAAAACATCAGTAATAACCAAACCAGTCGCATTATCAGGACCAAAATTAGTCACATTAATAGTATACAAAACAAATATACCATTTAAGACAGATCCAGACACATTAGATGATTTAACAACACTAAGATTTACAGTAGTAACAACAGTAATATTAGTTTCATTATCAGGATTACTACTATTATTACCAGTATTATTCTCAGTAACATTAGTAACATTAGCAATATTCACAATATTACCAGTACCATTTAAACGGACAAGAATATCCAAAACAATAGATTCACCATTAGCCAAATTACCAATGTACCATACACCAGTACTTGCAATATAATTTGTAAGTCTTGGAGTTGTACTGTTAATGTATATTAATCTACTATCTAAAACATCAGTAATAACCAAACCAGTCGCATTATCAGGACCATAATTAGTTACGTTAATAGTGTACAAGATGTGAGCACCATTTAAAACATTACCACTAACATTAGATGATTTAACAACACTAATGTTCACAGTAGGAACAACAGTAATATTAGTAGTATTATCAGGAGTACTATTATTACCAGTATTATTCTCATTAACACCAGTAACATTTGCAACATTCACAATACTACCAGTACCATTCAAACGAACAAGAATATCCAAAACAATACTCTCACCATTAGCCAAATTACCAATGTACCATACACCAGTACTTGCAATATAACTTGTAAGTCTTGGAGTTGTACTGTTAATGTATATTAATCTACTATCCAAAACATCAGTAATAACCAAACCAGTAGCATTATCAGGACCATAATTAGTCACATTAATAGTGTATAAAACAAGTATGCCATTTAAGACAGATCCAGACACATTAGATGATTTAACAACACTAATGTTCACAGTAGGAACAACAGTAATATTAGTAGTATTATCAGGAGTACTACTATTATTTCCAGTGTTGTTTTCAGTAACATTAGTAACATTAGCAATATTCACAATACTACCAGTACCATTCAAACGAACAAGAATATCTAAAACAATACTCTCACCATTAGCTAAAGTGTTAATATTCCAAACACCAGTACTTGCATCATAACTAGTTCCACGAGGACTAGTACTATTAATATAAATCAATCTACTATCTAAAACATCAGTAATAACCAAACCAGTCGCATTATCAGGACCAAAATTAGTCACATTAATAGTATACAAAACAAATATACCATTTAAGACAGATCCAGACACATTAGAAGATTTAACAACACTAAGATTCACAGTAGTAACAACAGTAATATTAGTTTCATTATCAGGATTACTACTATTATTACCAGTATTATTCTCAGTAACATTAGTAACATTAGCAATATTCACAATATTACCAGTACCATTCAAACGAACAAGAATATCCA
>NZ_LWMV01000089.1 GCF_001639295.1 Methanobrevibacter curvatus
CATTTAAGATGCTTGAAATAGTCCAATTAACAGTTTGACCTACACGAGTAGGAGATCCATTGGCACTGACAAAGATCAATCTAGTATCTAAAACATCAGTAATATTCACATTAGTCGCAGTATCAGGGCCAAAATTAGTTACATTAATAGTATACTCAACCAAAGCACCATTCAAAACAACACCAGACACATTCACAGTCTTAACAATACTCAAATTAATACTTGGAGTAACATTTACAGTACTATTATTATCACCACTACTATTATTACCAGTATTATTCTGATCAGACCCAGTAACATTAGCTACATTGCTTATGTTTCCAGTACCATTCAGCTGAACAATTAAGCTAATAATATAAGAATCACCATTTAAGATGCTTGCAATAGTCCAATTAACAGTTTGACCTACACGAGTAGGAGATCCATTGGCACTGACAAAGATCAATCTAGTATCTAAAACATCAGTAATATTCACATTAGTCGCAGTATCAGGGCCAAAATTAGTTACATTAATAGTATACTCAACCAAAGCACCATTCAAAACAACACCAGACACATTCACAGTCTTAACAATACTCAAATTAATACTCTCAGTAACATTCAAAGTACTATTATTATCACCACTACTATTATTACCAGTATTATTCTGATCAGACCCAGTAACATTAGCCACATTACTTATATTTCCAGTACCATTCAACTGAACAATTAAGCTAATAATATAAGAATCACCATTCAAAATACTTGCAATAGTCCAATTAACAGACTGACCTACACGAGTAGGAGACCCGTTGGCACTGACAAAGATCAATCTAGTATCTAAAACATCAGTAATATTCACATTAGTCGCAGTATCAGGGCCAAAATTAGTTACATTAATAGTATACTCAACCAAAGCACCATTCAAAACAACACCAGTAACATTCACAGTCTTAACAATACTCAAATTAATACTCTCAGTAACATTCAAAGTACTATTATTATCACCACTACTATTATTACCAGTATTATTCTGATCAGACCCAGTAACATTAGCCACATTACTTATATTTCCAGTACCATTCAACTGAACAATTAAGCTAATAATATAAGAATCACCATTCAAAATACTTGCAATAGTCCAATTAACAGTTTGACCTACACGAGTAGGAGATCCATTGGCACTGACAAAGATCAATCTAGTATCTAAAACATCAGTAATATTCACATTAGTCGCAGTATCAGGACCATGATTAGTTACATTAATAGTATACTCAACCAAAGCACCATTCAAAACAACACCAGACACATTCACAGTCTTAACAATACTCAAATTAATACTCTCAGTAACATTCAAAGTACTATTATTATCACCACTACTATTATTACCAGTATTATTCTGATCAGACCCAGTAACATTAGCCACATTACTTATATTTCCAGTACCATTCACCTGAACAATTAAGCTAATAATATAAGAATCACCATTTAAGATGCTTGCAATAGTCCAATTAACAGACTGACCTACACGAGTAGGAGATCCATTGGCACTGACAAAGATCAATCTAGTATCTAAAACATCAGTAATATTCACATTAGTCGCAGTATCAGGACCATGATTAGTTACATTAATAGTATACTCAACCA
>NZ_LWMV01000090.1 GCF_001639295.1 Methanobrevibacter curvatus
TAGACATAATTGTAATCTGATTTCAGTAATATGCCTTTAGCATTGGATCCACCAGCTATACTGTTATGTTTAATGGTATTTGTATCACGAGAAATCAAAATACCTGTATTTATAGGATTATAAATCTTATTTAAAGCTATATAATTGTTACTAGATTCAATGTTAATACCAAAGTAACTTTTTTTTATTATATTTTTAGTAATCTGGTTATCCACACCATAAGAACTTATAGCACTACCCAAAACATTGTAGATGTAGTTGTTAAAGACTTTGTTATATTCTCCTTCCATTATGCTAATACCATCACGGTTAATATTGAAGACTGTGTTGTTGTAAATTTGATTGCTTTGACCATATAGATCAATACCCTCCCAAATACCATCAGAAACTTTATTAAAGGATATTTTGCTGAAATACACACTTTCTAATAAAATACCAATTTCATGATTTTTAATTTTATTTTTAGATATTATTAAATTATCTCCTTCATTTATATTGATACCATTAGCAAAATATTGGTTATATATCTGGTTAGAGTTGATAATTGAGTTTTTAATAGAATATATGTAAATTCCATTTCGATTATTGGTATCTAAGAGGTTATTAGTAATATTAATATTATTTGCTTCTTCAATATGAATGCCATCATTACCTCCATTAATAATACTGTTGTTACTAATAATAATGTTTGTAGGAGAATTCATATACAAACTAAAACCTCCACTAAGCCAACCAGTATTTTCTAAGAAATTGTATTTTACTTTAGAGTTATCAACAGAATTCAACTCCATACCAGTAAAAGCGGAATTTTTAATTGTATTGTTGTTGATTAGTCCATTGTTAAATGTATCAATGAGGATACCGATTTCACCAACATTAAAAACAGTGTTCTTCAAAATATTTATTTTATCAGTATTTTCTAGATAAATTCCATTAGTTCCACTTTTAGGGATTGAATTATTGCTTATATTTCCGTTGATTAGGTTGTTTAGATAAATAGCTGATTCGTTTGAGGTTATTTTATTGTTGTTTATGTTTATGTTGGAAATTTCGTTGCCATCTATGCCATTTCCATTGGATATGAAATTGTTGTTATTTATGTTGATTTTTTTAATATTTGAGAGGTATATTCCAAGCCCAGAGTTATTAATCAAATTGTTACTAATATTAATGTTGTTTGCTTCATTTATTGAAATGCCTGAAAAATTGCCTTGAATTTTATTATTGTTAATGGAAACATCATTTGATAAATCTAAGCTAATAGCATCAGTGTCTGAATTAACTTCATTTTCATCAATAATTATTTTATTGGCATTGTTGGTGTAAATACTGCTTTCTCGAGATTTTACTATGATATTTTTCTTTATTTTAACATTATTACTATCGTATACAGTAATACCATTGTTTGATTGGTTAATATTGTTATTTTCTACTTCGACATTAGATGTAGTTTCTATAGCTATGCCATCACTATCATCATTGGATGTAGTGTCTATGACTATGCCGTCACCGTCAGTATTAGTGATTTTATTTTTTTTTACTTCTAAGTTTTTGGAGTTGGATGTATATATTCCAGATCCTCTTA
>NZ_LWMV01000091.1 GCF_001639295.1 Methanobrevibacter curvatus
CAAAGAAAGAAAAAAAGAAAATAAAAAAATATGGCTGGAAACTCAAAAACTTATTCATATCAAAAGACTTAAAAGAATTTATAAACAAATTAAACAAAATATGGAAAATATTTGACGACTTACCCCCATTTTTAAAAGATTTTTACAACAAAAAAATTATCAAAGACATGCACAAAATGACCCACTACCTCTTTGACAAGAACATAAAACGCACAAGCAATCAAATAGAGAACAAATTCTCAACAACACAACAAAAATCCACTAAAAAACTATTCAAAACCATACCCGGAACATTAGCCTACTTAAAACCAATAATCACAAATCAAAATAAAAAATGCCATGACAAATTCATAAATACCATAATAAAAAAAGTTATTATGAAATCAATTAAAAGTATTATTTCATCCGTTCAGGAGGCAACCATTTGACAGAACCGTTATTTGCATTATTATTTATATTATTATCTGGAATCGTATTTACATTTGCATTTGAATCTGCACTTGCATTTACTTTTTCTTCTATATTATTTTCATCAACCATTAAATACCTCCTTATTTAAGTGAATATGATGAACTTAATGAAACTAGATAAAATTATTAAGGCAGGTCCTCCTAAAAGACCTGTTAAGAACCTTAACATGTTATTACTCTCTCTTAATCCAATTAATTGGCTTATATCATCTACAAGCATTGGAATTATTAATAAAATCCCCAATAACACATAGCTTAAATCAAGGTATGGTCTTGTCAATATTACAAAAGCAAAAAAACATGCTGCAGAAATATAAATCCCTGTACATCTTGCACATACTGGGAAGTGGTGTCCTTTAATTTTAAATGTTCTTTGAGGGATCCTGTGACATATTAGAAAATAAGGAAATTTGTATGCTCCTTCTATTTTTCCTTCAATTAGATCTATATATTGTGTATTGAACTTCATTTTATTTAAAATTTAAATATTCTTTTCAAGATTTATTTAAATATTCTTTTCAAAATTTAAAATAAAAATTATTAAATATTATGTGAATATGAGATAAAAAATAAATTAGTCTAAAAAATTAAATTTACTTCTAAAAGATAACAAAAAATTATAAGTTAATATACTAACTATATGCAAAAAGCTATATATACTTATATCCATAACTCTCATGCACCTAATATAGTTCATGGCTTAATAATGTTTGAAGTATTTTTCTCTGGTGCATCTGATTTATAATTATGATATATTTAACATATATAATAATACCAATAATATACATGATTAAATTATGTAAATATATGCACTATCTAATATACATAAGTGTATTTCAAATAATCTATTGAGTTTACACTAAATTAGTAAATGAATATTAATATTTTACCATTAGCTAAACCTGAATTAATTTATTTTTAAAGACATATAAATAGTTTGTTATTTAATTAAAAAGCCATTAGAAGTAATATTTTAAGATAGCATACTCTACCCCCCCCCCCCTTAGTAAATAATTATAAGAATTTTTTAAAT
>NZ_LWMV01000092.1 GCF_001639295.1 Methanobrevibacter curvatus
TTTGGCTAATGGTGAGAGTATTGTTTTGGATATTCTTGTTCGTTTGAATGGTACTGGTAGTATTGTGAATGTTGCGAATGTTACTGGTGTTAATGAGAATAATACTGGTAATAATAGTAGTACTCCTGATAATACTACTAATCTTACTGTTGTTCCTACTGTGAATCTTAGTGTTGTTAAAACATCTAATGTTTCTGGTTCTGTTTTGAATGGTGCGTTTGTTTTGTATACTATTAATGTGACTAATTTTGGTCCTGATAATGCGACTGGTTTGGTTATTACTGATAGGTTAGATAGTAGATTAATATACATTAATAGTACCACTCCTCGTGGAACTAGCTATATTGTAAGTACTGGTGTTTGGAATATTAACACTTTGGCTAATGGTGAGAGTATTGTTTTGGATATTCTTGTTCGTTTGAATGGTACTGGTAGTATTGTGAATGTTGCGAATGTTACTAATCTTACTGAAAATAATACTGGAAATAATAGTAGTACTCCTGATAATACTACTAATATTACTGTTGTTCCTACTGTGAACATTAGTGTTGTTAAAACATCTAATGTGTCTGGATCTGTCTTAAATGGCATACTTGTTTTATACACTATTAATGTGACTAACTATGGTCCTGATAATGCGACTGGTTTGGTTATTACTGATGTTTTAGATAGTAGATTAATATACATTAACAGTACCACTCCGAGACTTACAAGTTATATTGCAAGTACTGGTGTATGGTATATTGGTAATTTGGCTAATGGTGAGTCTATTGTTTTGGATATTCTTGTTCGTTTGAATGGTACTGGTAGTATTGTGAATGTTGCTAATGTTACTAATGTTGGTGAGAATAATACTGGTAATAATAGTACTCCTGATAATACTACTAATATTACTGTTGTTCCTACTGTGAATATTAGTGTTGTTAAATCATCTAATGTTTCTGGTAATGTTTTAAATGGTGCTTATATATTGTATACTATTAATGTGACTAATTTTGGTCCTGATAATGCGACTGGTTTGGTTATTACTGATGTTTTAGATAGTAGATTAATATACATTAACAGTACCACTCCGAGACTTACAAGTTATATTGCAAGTACTGGTGTATGGTATATTGGTAATTTGGCTAATGGTGAGTCTATTGTTTTGGATATTCTTGTCCGTTTAAATGGTACTGGTAATATTGTGAATATTGCGAATGTTACTAATGTTACTGAAAATAATACTGGTAATAATAGTAGTAATCCTGATAATGAAACTAATATTACTGTTGTAACTACTGTAAATCTTAGTGTTGTTAAGACATCTAATGTGTCTGGATCTGTCTTAAATGGTATATTTGTTTTGTATACTATTAATGTGACTAATTTTGGTCCTGATAATGCGACTGGTTTGGTTATTACTGATGTTTTAGATAGTAGATTAATATACATTAACAGTACTACTCCTCGTGGAACTAGTTATGTTGTAAG
>NZ_LWMV01000093.1 GCF_001639295.1 Methanobrevibacter curvatus
TTTAAAAGCAATGTTTAACATATTATCTTTATGGCAAATAAAGTACAAAAAAAAGTTAAAAAATGTATTAAGAAAACTCGTTTGAATAAACTTATTAATAGACATCAACAAAAAGCTGATGTTTTAAAAAAATTGTTTTTTATCAGGTTTTTATATAACGGGAAAACGGTCGATGAGGCTGTGAAGTTAATGGAAATTGCATTATCTACGGGACATAGATGGTTAGATGAATGGAACGAAGGAGGATATGAAAATTTATACCCAAAATACAAAAATGGTGGACGTAAAGCTAAATTAACTGAAGAACAATTCAAAAAACTAGAGGAAATAATGATCAATGAAAGCTTTCTAAACACCCGTAAAATTCACGAAATTATAAAAAAAGAATTTAACATTGATTATTCAATGAGTAGAATACCTAAAATAGTGAAAAAACTAGGATATTCCTATAAAAAAGGATATATTTTATATTCTAAAATGCCTAGCGATGCAGAGATCATATTAAAAAAAAACTAAGATTTTACAATTTAAAAAACTGTAAACTATTTGTTTTAGACCAAGTAGCCTGTCAAAACCTTTCTAACTCACCTACAACAATTTGCAAAATATCAGAAAAAAACATACTTAGACAGAACCCTATGAGATTTTCAAGAACAGGAATAGGAGTACAATCAATAAATGGAAAGTCATACATAAGCTTCCCACCTAACTCTCGAAAAAAAGAAATGATAAAGTTTTTTATAGAATTATTACAGATAAATTCAGAAAATAGCTTCTTAATCAATAGATTATCAGAAATATTACAATATGAAGAATTAAAAATTGTTCAAATCATAGAAGAATTAGAAAAAAATGAATTTGACAATCCAGAATTAATGAATATTGTATTAAATCATGTTTTTCCTGAAAAAACTGAAAAAATGATTATAAAAGACTTGAAAAAATATGTAGAAAAACCTAAAATGTCAAAAAAATATGAAAAAGCAAATAAAAAGAAGCTTGAAGAAATGTTAGAAATAGTTTATAAAGAACTTTTAAAGCCTTTAGAAAGACTATTTAAACAAGAAATAGAAACTGTGATCGTACTAGATAACTATCCTGTTCACCATGCAACAACACTAAAACAAGCTTGCAAATACCTTAATATAACTCTTATACACTTACCTAAATACTCTCCTAAGCTCAATCCAATTGAACAAGTGTGGAGAACTATAAAAAAAGAACTATCTACAGAATTTATTGTGAACGAAGAATTTTTAATAGAAAATTTCGAAAGATTATTTTATGAAAATGTGGACAAAAAGTCATTTACAAAAAAATGGGTTGATAAATTTATTTTTGATAAAAACAATGATTTATTAATTGCAGATATGTGTGAATATGCAATTTTAGTACCATAAACATAAATTATAGTTATTTTATAATTTGTTTTTAAACTTTCCAATATAAACTATATT